>JBAQGP010000860.1:0-8092 GCA_049287845.1 Solirubrobacteraceae bacterium
CCCCGGCTCCGTGGCGCGACGACCCCGCGGATGCCGCCCGGCCCGCCCCGCTCGACGCCGTGCGGATCACCGTCGAGTGCCCCGACCTGTGCCCGCGGTTCACCGCCCGGACGTTCGAGGACGTGAAGATCGGGCCCTCGCCCGCCTGGCTGAAGGCCCGGCTCATGGCCGCGGGCCAGCGACCGATCTCCAACATCGTCGACATCACCAACTACGTGATGCTCCTCACCGGCCAGCCGCTGCACGCGTTTGACCTGGATCGGATCGCCGGCGCGCAGCTCACCATCCGCCGGGCCCGCGACGGAGAGACGGTGCAGACCCTCGACGGCCAGACCCGCCGGCTCGACTCCGACATGGTGCTCATCGCTGACGACGAGGGCCCGACCTCGATCGCCGGCGTGATGGGCGGCGCGCGCTCTGAGGTCCAGGACTCCACCACGCGGGTGCTGATGGAGGTGGCCAACTGGGACGGCGCCAACATCCACCGCACCTCGCTCAAGCTCGGTCTGCGCAGCGAGGCCTCCGGGCGCAACGAGAAGGGGCTTCAGCCCGAGCAGGCCATGGAGGCCCAGGCGATCGCCACCGCGCTGATGATCGAGCTGTGCGGCGCGCGCATGATGCCGGGCACCATCGACGTGGGCGGTGACGGCCCCCCGCTCAAGACGGTCGCCCTGCGCGACGCCCGCGTGACGAGCCTGCTGGGCGTCGAGGTCCCGCGCGAGCGCTGTGCCGAGATCCTCACCGCGTTGGAGTTCAAGCCCGAGCTCGCCCCCCACGGCCTCGACGTGGTCGTCCCCGCCTTCCGCCGGTCAGACGTCACCCGCGAGGCCGACCTCATCGAGGAGGTCGCGCGCCTCGGCGCGCTCGAGGATCTCCCGGCCACCCTTCCCTCGCGTCACGGCGCCTCCGGCCGCCTCACGGAGGTGCAGCGCCTGCGCCGTCGCGCCGCCGACGCCCTCACCGCCCAGGGCCTGCATGAGATCGTGGGGTGGAGCTTCGAAGGACCCGAGCAGGTGGCGCGGCTTCGCATCGCCGAGCGACCGGTGGTCGAGCTGGAGAACCCGATGTCGGCCGACCAGTCGCGGCTGCGCACGACGCTGCTGGGCTCGCTGCTCGACGTCGGACAGCGCAACCGCTCCCGCGGGGCCGACGCGCTGGCGCTGTTCGAGGCCGGCGCGGTCTATCTGCCCGCCGACGCCGGCGTGGCGGCGCTGCCGTCAGAGCCCTACCACGTGGCGGCCCTGCTCTGGGGACCGGTACGGCCGGCCACCTGGCGCGATCCCGAGCCCCGCGCGGCGGACTTCTTTGCCGCCAAGGGCGTGCTGGCCGGGATGCTCGACACCGTCCACGTCCCCTGGAGCCTGGAGGCCGACCCGGAGGCGGCGCCTTTCCTGCACCCGGGCCGGGCCGCACGGATCATCATCGACGCGACCCCCGCGGGGTGGATCGGAGAGATCCACCCTCAGGTCGCCGCCGCCTGGGCCTGGACGAGCCCGGTGGCCGGCTTCGAGGTCGACCTCGACGTCGCCGCCCAGCACGTGCGGTTCGCCACCTACCAGGACCTGACGAGTTTCCCCGAGATCCGCGAGGACCTGGCGGTGATCGTCGCCGATGGCGTGAGCGCAGCCCAGGTGCTCGACGTCGTGCGCGCGGCGGGCGGGGCGCTGCTCGCCGGCGCTGAGGTCTTCGACGTCTATCGCGATGAGCAGCGCATCGGCGCCGGCAACGTGTCGCTGGCCGTGCGCCTGCGCTTCCGCGCGCCCGACCGCACGCTCACCGACGAGGAGGTGGCCACGCGGCGGCGCAAGATCGCCGCGGCACTGACCGCGGAGCTGCAGGGGAGGGTTCGTGACTCCTAGCGTCGCCGTCTTCGGCGCCTCGGGCTACGCCGGCGCGCTGTGCGCCCGGCTGCTGCACCGCCACCCGTCGTTCATGCTGACGGCGGTGACGTCGCGCTCCGACGCCGGCCGCCGCCTCGACGAGCTCTACCCCCACCATCGCGTTCCCATGGTGATGGAGGAGCTGGACCTCGAGCGCCACGCCGCGGTCGACGCCGCCGTCGTCGCCTACCCACACGGTGCCGCCGCCGAGCTGGTGGCGCAACTGCGCCGCCAGGGGGTCAAGGTGGTCGACCTCAGCGCCGACTTCCGGCTGCGTGACCCGGCCGTCTATGAGGAGTGGTATCGCCCGCACCCCGCGCCGGACCTGCTCGGCGACGCGGTCTACGGGCTGCCCGAGCATTACCGGGCGGAGATCGCCGACGCGTCGCTGGTCGCCAATCCCGGCTGTTACCCGACCGCCGCGATCCTGGGACTGGCGCCCCTGGCCTGCGCCGGGCTCATCGGCGACGTCGTCATCGATGCCAAGTCGGGCGTCTCGGGCGCCGGACGCGGAGCGACCGACACGACCCACTTCGTCTCGGTGGACGAGAACATGAACGCCTACAGCGTGCCGCGCCACCGCCACACGCCCGAGATCGAGCAGGAGCTGGCGGTCCTGGGCGCCGATCGCCCGATCACGTTCACACCCCACCTCGTCCCGTTGGACCAGGGGGAGCTCGTGTCCTGCTACGTCACCCCCGCCAACGGCGGCCTGGCCCACGACGACGCTCGCTCGATCTATCTCGAGGCGTACGCCGACGAGCCCTTCGTCGAGGTGGTGAGCGGCCCGCCGGGGGTACGTGCCGTCAGGGAGACCAACCTGTGCCGGATCTCGGTGCACACCGACGAGCGGACCGGCCGGCTCATCGTCTTCAGCGTGATCGACAACCTGTGGAAGGGCACGGCATCGCAGGCAGTGCAGAACCTGAACCTGATGTTCGGACGCCCCGAGGGAGAGGGAATCAGTTGAGCTCGTTCTTCTCCAGCCGCTGGGTGCCCCGCCCTGACCACGTGGCCGAGCTGGACGGCGAGGGCCTGCCCGCCGGCTTCCGTGCGGCGGGGGTGGCGGCCGGCATCAAGCCATCGGGATCGCCCGACGTCGGCATGATCGTCTGTGACGCGCCCGACGCCACGAGCGCCGCGCGGTTCACGGCATCCGGCACCCAGGCACCGCCGGTGCTGCTGTGCCGCGAGCGCGCCCGGCTGGCCGCCCTGCGCGCCGTGGTGGTCAACTCGGGCAACGCCAACGCCGCCACCGGGCGCCCCGGCTTTGAGAACGCCGCCAAGATGCAGGGGATGGGCGCGATGGTCGCCGGAGTCAAGGAGGACCAGGTGGCCGTCTGCTCCACCGGTGTCATCGGAGTGCCCTTGCCGATGGACAAGATCACGAAGGGCATTCTCGCCATCGCCCACGCGCTGACGCCCGATGGCGACGCGGCGTTCTCGGCGGCGATCCGCACCACCGACGCCTTCGAGAAGCGCGCGCGCCTCCAGGTCACCCTGCCGTCGGGCACGGTGACGCTCACCGGACAGGCCAAGGGGGCGGGCATGATCCAGCCCGGCTTCGCCACGCTGCTCGTGTTCGTGCAGTCGGACGCCAAGCTGTCGGCACAGACGGCGGACCTGCTGCTCGGCGTGTGCGTGCAGCGCTCGTTCGAGCGCGTGTCGGTCGACGGCCAGCTCTCGACCAACGACACGGTGATCCTCCAGTGCAGCGGCGAGTCCGGCGTGACCGTGGAGCCCGAGACGGAGGACGAGCTGCGTTTCGGCGAGGCCCTGGACGCGCTCATGCGCCAGCTGGCCCTGCTCGTCGTCCATGACGGTGAGGGCGCGCGGCGCGTGGGCCGCGTCGTGGTCCGCGGCGGCGAGCCCGGGGCCGTCGATGCCGTCGCTCGCGCCGTGGCCAACTCGCCGCTGGTCAAGACCGCCCTGTACGGCGGGGACCCCAACTGGGGCCGGATCATCCAGGCCGTGGGCGCCGCCATGCCGGGTACCGCGCCGCTGCCCGTCGACATCTCGATCGAGGGGGTGCAGGTGTGCGCCCGCGGTGGCTACGTGCCCCACGACGCGGCCGCACTGCGCGAGGCGGTGGCCCGCGACGAGGTGGAGTATGAGATCGGCCTCCCCGGCCAGGGTGTCGAGACCGAGGTGCTCTTCTCTGACCTCGGCCACGAGTACGTGACCATCAACGCCGAGTACACGACCTGAGGGCGCCCGGAATGCGTGATATCGCCACCCTGCTCGAAGCGCTTCCCTACATCCGGGAGTTCCATGGCAAGACGGTCGTCATCAAGTACGGCGGCGCCGCCATGAGCAACCCGGAGCTCAAGCAGGAGTTCGCGCGCGATGTGGTGCTGCTCAAGTACGTCGGGATGAACCCGATCGTGATCCACGGCGGGGGCCCCGACATCTCCAGCTACATGCGCCGCCTGAACCTGCCCGTGGAGTTCGTCGACGGCCTGCGCGTCTCCGACGCCGCGACGGTGGAGGTGGCCAAGATGGTGCTGGTCGGCAAGGTCAACAAGGACATCGTGCTCCTGCTCAACCGCCACGGCCAGCCGGCGATCGGCCTGTGCGGCGACGACGGCCTGCTCTTCCGCGCCGCTCGCCAGTCGGCGCCGTCGGGACAGGACATCGGCTTCGTGGGGCGGATCGAGCACGTGGACGTCGACGTCCTGAACCATGTCGCCCAGGACTACATCCCGGTCGTGGCCTCCGTCGGCGCCGACCGCGACGGCAACTCCTACAACATCAACGCCGACGAGGCGGCGGGCGCGGTGGCCCGGGCACTGCGTGCCTACAAGATCATGTTCCTCACCGACGTCGCCGGATGGCTGCGTGACGCCGAGGACCCCGACAGCGTCATCTCCGAGATCGGGGCCGACGAGGTCGAGGCGGCGCTGCCGAGCGTCGCGGGGGGCATGCGGCCCAAGCTGGCGGCGTGCCTGGAGGCCCTCAACGGCGGCGTCTCCTATGCCCACATCGTCGATGGCCGCGTGCCGCACTCCCTGCTGCTGGAGCTGTTCACCGACGCCGGTCTGGGAACGAAGATCGGACCGGCGTCATGAGCGCCTCCTCACTCCAGGAGATCCAGGAGCTCGAGCGCCGCTATGCCATCGGCACCTACGCGCGGGCTCCGATCCAGTTCGTCCGCGGCTCCGGCGTACGCCTGTGGGACTCCGAGGGCCACGAGTACCTCGACTTCCTGGCCGGGATCTCGGTGCTCAACGTGGGGCATTGTCACCCGCGCATGGTGGCCGCCGTGCGCGATCAGGTGGGGCTGCTGACCCACGCCAGCAACCTCTTCTACACCGCGCCCGCGATGCGCCTCTCCCAGGCGCTGTCGGAGAGCTCGCTCGGCGGCAAGGTGTTTCTGTGCAACTCGGGCGCGGAGGCCAATGAGGCGGCGATCAAGCTGGCGCGCCGCGCCCGCCCCGGCGGCAAGATCCTCGTCTTGCAGGAGGCCTTCCACGGGCGCACCTACGGCGCCCTGTCGGCGACTCCGCAGGAGTCAAAGCAGGCCCCGTTCGCGCCGCTCGTGCCCGGCTTCGAGGTCCTGGCCAAGGACCCGGACGCCGTGTCGGCCGCCGTCGATGAGGACACCGCGGCGGTGCTCCTCGAGCCGATCCAGGGGGAAACCGGCATCCACCCGCTCTCCGACGAGTTCCTACGCGCTGCCCGTGAGGCCTGCGACCGCACCGGCGCGGCGCTCATCTTCGACGAGATCCAGACCGGCATGGGCCGTACCGGGACCCTGTGGGCCTACGAGCAGACGCCCGTGGTCCCCGACGCCATGACCAGCGCCAAGGCGCTGGGCGGCGGGTTGCCGATCGGCGCGCTCATCACCGGCCCGCGGCTCGCCGACGTACTGCAGCCCGGCGACCATGGCTCGACGTTCGCCGGCGGGCCGCTGGTCTGCTCGGCGGCGCTCGAGGCCCTGGAGATCTGCTCCGGCGCGGAGCTGCTGGCGCGCGTGCGCGTCCTCGGCGACCGCTTGGCGGCTGGGCTGGCCGAGCTTCCCGCGATCGCCACCGTGCGCGGCCGGGGCCTGATGGTCGGCGTCGACCTGCACGAGGGGATCTCCGCGCCCGCGCTGGCGCAGCGCGCCCTGCTCGAGCAGCGCCTCGTCGTCAATGCCACCGGGCCGGCCACGATTCGCTTCGAGCCGCCGCTGGTGGTCACCGAGGCCGAGGTCGACGAGGCCCTGGGCCGTCTCGCCGAGCTGATGAGCGAGCCGGTGCGGTGACCAGCGCGGCCAAGGCCAAGGTCGACGTGCAGCTGGCCTATGACCAGCGGGCCGACGCCGGCGCCGTGGCCGTCCTGCGCGAGCTGCTGCGGGTGATCGGCGACAACACCGAGGGCTCGGTCAGCGGGGAGGACCCCGAGCATCTGCACCAGCTGCGGATCGCGGTGCGGCGCAGCCGGACGGTTCAGCGCCAGCTCAAGCACGTGTTCCCGCCGGCCGAGCTCCCGGGGTTCCGCGCCGAGTTCCGCTGGCTGCAGCAGGCCACCGGGGCCGCCCGGGATCTCGACGTGTATCTCGAAGACCTCGAAACCCTCCGCGAGCTGCTGCCCGAGGCGATGCGCGGCGATCTGGACCCGCTCGTCCCCGTGCTCGCCCATAGCCGGCTGGCGGCGCGTGCCGACATGACCCGCGCCTTGCGATCGGCGCGCGCGGCCAACCTCTTCGAGGACTGGGATCAGCTCCTGGAGAGCATGGTGGAGCGCTCGCCCCACGACCGGCCCGCCGCCGACCGCCCGATCGGCGCGGTCGCCGGCAAGCGGATCCGCAAGGTGTACAAGCGGATCGTCACCATGGGGCGCGCGATCGAACGCTCCAGTCCGGCCGAGGACTACCACGAGCTGCGCAAGAAGGGCAAGGAGCTGCGCTACATGCTGGAGCTGTTCGGGACCAAGCTGTTTGACGAGGAGGCGGTGACGCCGCTGGTCAAGTCGCTGAAGGCTCTCCAGGACGTGCTCGGGCGCCACCAGGACCGCGAGGTCCAGATCGCGATGCTGCGCTCCAGCGCCGAGGAGGTGGCCACGCTGCCCGGCGGCGGCCCCGCCTGCATGGCCATGGGGGCCCTGGTGGAGCGCCTTCGCGTCGACGAGCAGGCCGCCCGCGACGAGTTCGCGGCATGCTTTGCCCAGCTCGCCGCCAAGCGCCAGCGTGCGCTGGTTCGTGAGACATTCGTCTAGACGATCGTGTGTCTGCCGAACCACGAACTTGCAGTGAGGGATGCGTCGTGATAGTCAAGTTAGTGTTTAAATGATGGCCGGTCAGGCCGGCCACGTTTCAGACAGTGCGTGACGCCTGACGCCGCTTTACCGCGAGAGGACAATCCCACATATGAGCAGCGATGACGGGGCGGAGGGCGTCCGCCCGAATCAGGCCGCGACTCTGGTCGAATCGGACCTTGCCGACCTGCTGAGCGCCCTGCGCGCGGCGAGTGACGGGGATTTCTCCCAGCGCCTGAAGACCAAGGGCACGGGGGCGGCGGTCGAGGTGGCCGAGGCCGTGAACGCCCTGCTGCAGCGCAACGACCAGATGTCGCGCGAGCTGGTCCGCGTGGGCAAGATCATCGGCCGCGAGGGCCGGATGAACGAGCGCGCCGAGCTCGGCGACGCCGCCGGCGCCTGGGCGACCGGCGTGGACGCGCTCAACGCGCTCATCGACGACCTCGTGCGCCCCACCACCGAGGTGGCCCGGGTCATCGGCGCGGTCGCCGACGGCGACCTCTCGCAGAAGATGGCGCTGAAGATCGGCGGCCAGCCGGTCAAGGGCGAGTTCCTCAACATCGGCACCACCGTCAACACGATGGTGGACCAGCTGTCGGCGTTTGCCGACGAGGTGACGCGCGTGGCCCGCGAGGTGGGTACCGAGGGCAAGCTCGGCGGTCAGGCCGAGGTCCAGGGCGTCTCGGGCACGTGGAAGGACCTGACCGAGTCGGTCAACGCCATGGCCAACAACCTCACCGCTCAGGTGCGCAACATCGCCCAGGTGACGACATCGGTGGCTCAGGGTGACCTGACCCAGAAGATCACCGTGGACGTCAAGGGCGAGATCCTGGAGCTGAAGAACACCATCAACACGATGGTGGACCAGCTGTCGGCCTTCGCCGACGAGGTGACGCGTGTGGCGCGCGAGGTGGGTACCGAGGGCGTGCTGGGTGGTCAGGCGGACGTGCCGGGTGTGGCGGGCACGTGGAAGG
>JBAQGP010000861.1:0-4710 GCA_049287845.1 Solirubrobacteraceae bacterium
GCGCGTCACCGTGTCGCCGTTCCAGGTCACGGTGCGCACCCGCGGCGGGGCCCACACCGTCATGGTGGTGGCCGCGCTTGTGTCGCCGGTGAGCCGGAGCTGCGGACCGCTGACCGCGGCCGTCCGCACCAGCTCGGGACCCTCCTCCAACACGGGCCCGGCGGCGGTGTCCTGGCGCCAGAAGCTGTCGGCGGTGCTGTTGTCGGCGAGCAGGAGCGTGAGGCCGGGTCGGCCGCCGCCGCTGATGTGCAGCTCGGCCAGGCCGTTGTGGACGTAGTCGAGGCGCAGATCGCCGGTGGTGGGGTCAAACGTGCTGCTGACGGTGCCCGCGACGACCTTCACGGTGGGGCGGCTCGAGTAGCGCAGCACCGTCTCGCCGTCCTCGCCATCGCGTCCGTAGAGCAGCGCGATGTCCTGTGAGCCCTGGACGAGGTGCGTCATGAGCTCAGAGGTCGAGTAGACAAGGTGCTGACCGTCCATGTCGTAGTCGGCCAGCAGCATCTTGGCGTCCTGCCCGTTGATGGCCAGCGTCCCCTGCTGGGGCACGGTGTAGGTGCCGTCCGAGGTGGTGATGGGGAAGGTGAAGCTGTTGTCCGTGGTCGCGCTGGACGGGTTGTGCATCGCCACATACAGGTGCGTGCCCGTCGGCGAGCTCACGTCGTCATAGACCTTGACGGCCGACGAGGATGGCGTCACCGGGTCGCCCTTCTGCACGGTCGAGACGACGGGCGCGGCGCTCTGGAGGAACAGCCCGATCTCCTTCATCGTCGAGGCCTTGGAGCGCAGCTGGCGCGCCTCGTTGATGGCCGCGCCGTAGTCGTAGGAGGTGTAGACGACCGGCGCGGGCTCCCAGCCCCACGAGGTCCCGCCGAACGTCATGTAGAAGTTCTGGATGGTGAGGCGGTTGGCGATGTTGGTCTCATAGAACACCCGCTCGTAGCCGGGCCCCTCCCGCTGCGCCGTGCAGTCGTATGTGCCCTGGCTGCCCCAGTAGTCGAACCAGCCGCCGCCGAACTCGGCGGCGAATCCAGGGGTCTTGGGCGACGCGCTGGAGCCGCCGGTGGCCCCACCGGGGCCCCAGATCCCCCAGTCGGGCGCCGCCGAGGGCGACCCGGGCGTGGCGTTGGCGGCGCATGTCCCTCCGGGATAACCGTCGAAGGCGTAGAGGTCGTTGGGACCGGTGACCGTGCCCGGCACGCCGGAGCTCGCCGGCACCCAGATGCCGTTGCGGCCCTTGTCGTTGTGGAAGATGGGGACGGTGATGCCGTCGCTGCGCACCGTGTCGTAGAGATGCTGCATGTAGGCGAACTCGCCGCTGCCGCTGCTGGCCAGCTCGTTCTCGATCTGGTAGAGGATCACCGTCCCGGTCTGGTCGGTGAGCTGGTGGTCGCGCAGGATGGCGTCGATGTGGTGCAGCCAGTCGTCGGCCGCGGCCTCATAGTCGGGCGCGTTGGTGCGCGCCCTGCCCGCCTGGGTGGTGAGCCATCCCGGTAGGCCCCCGGCGCTCGTCTCGGCGTTGATGTAGGGGCCCGGCCGGGCGATGACGTAGAGACCGGCCTTGGCCGCCATGTCCAGCAGCTTGTCGACATTCCGGACGCCGGAGAAGTCGTAGACCCCGGGCTTGGGTGAGTGGTAGGCCCAGTCGAAGTAGATGGTGACCGCGTTGTAGCCCTCGGCCTTCATCTTCTGGAGGATGTCCGGCCACAGGCTGGGGCTCGGCAGCCGCCAGTACTCGAGTTCCCCGGACCAGATGACCGTGCGACGGCCGTCGATCAGCAGCGAGTTCTGGTCGTAGGTGATGGCGTGTGTCTGAGGCGCGTGCCGCCCGGCATGGGCTCCGCGCGCCGGAACGACCTTCGCCCCGGCGCCGCCCACCAGCGCGCCGGCCAGCAGCACCGTCGCCACGCAGATCACGGCAAACGAACGGTACGCGCTGCGCATACGTTCCCTCCCGACTCGGACATGTGTGACGCGCTCACCGCACGCGCCTCTCGCCGGCGGCATGTTAGCGCTAACGGGTCGGTCCTGGTCGGGATCACGATCCGTTGACGGGCAGTCGAGCAACGCACCTGGAACCGGAAGCCGTCCCCGGCGATAATCCGCAAGTCACCACACGGACATTGCGTTTGTCTCCATGGAGAAGCAGGCATGAGCACGTACACCAAGCAGCCCGCTCGCCTCGCCAGCGAGGACGTCATCATCAGCGCGCCGATGAGCTACGCCGGCTCGGCCCAGCGGATCATGCGGCTGCGGCGCCGGGCCGACGGCGGCGGGAGCCTCGCGGCCATCACGGCGGCGGTGCTCGTGCTCACCGTGATCGCGTGGGCGATGGTGACGGTGTGGTATCTCACGTGGGGTCTGCTCCTGGTCCCGTACCGGCTGGTGCGCCGTAGCACGCGCAAGCGGAAGGTCGAGGCGCTGCGCCACCGCGAGCTGCTGGGCACCATCCAGGGCTCCGCCGCCGCCTCGGCGGCCGCGGTCGTCGCGGCCAAGGCCGCCGAGCTGATCCCGCCGGTGCACTCGGCCGACGAGCTCGTCGCCGACGCCGACCGCGAGCTCGCCCTCGAGGAGCTGCAGGGGCACCTGCTGTCCGGACGGCTGACCGCCGAGGAGTTCGAGGAGCGGGTCAATACCGCGCAGAAGGCCAGAACGCGCGGCGACCTTGACGTGGCGACGATCCACCTCCCTCAGAGAACGCGCTGAGAGCGGATCCCCGCCTCGCCGACTTCGTGGCTTTGCTTGATTGACCCGGGTGCGCTGAGCGCACCGAAGCTCGGCGCGGACCTGCTCGGCTGCCCCGCCTGATCGTCCCCGCAGTCCACTCGCACTCAGGTCACGTTCCCGCCCAACGCGGTGGTGAGCTCCTCAGCCCCCTTGCGGTGGGCAAGCGGGATCTCGAACTCCCACACCACGCCGTCGGCGAAGGTGAGCTTGAGGTGGGAGAGCAGCCTGCCCCTGTCGAGCTCGACGGACTCGACATCGTCGCGCGGCACCCGCACCAGGGCATCGCCCTTGGGGTGTGGCTTCCATCCGAGCTGCGAGGTCTTGGTGAGGATCAGCTCGGTGTCCGAGATGGCGAGGTAGCCGGCACGTCCGAAGCTGGGCATGTCCGGTGTGGCCTTGGACGTGCGGTTGGCCATCGCCTTCTTGGTCAGGCCACGCGGGCTGACCACCGTGCCAGCCACCTCGGGCGTGCCGAGGGCCTGGGATGCGTCGGTCGACATGGTCTCCGGCCCTCCAGACGATGATGTGTTGTCCTGCCCCACCCGTGGCGGCAAGCTGGCCGCCGGGCGCCTCGGACATTATCTTCGTTGGGGGGAACCCGGTGAGGCGACGAGTCGGAAGGAGCGCAACGTGAGCGAGGCGACAATCCAGGACGGCATCCCCACGACCGCCGGGTGGTTCGTGATCAATGCGCGCGAGGCACGGTGGATGCACAACGACATGCGCGTGGTCTGCAAATTCGGCGGCAAGGGCCCGGCACACTTCGATGCCCTCGGCATCGGCCTGTACTGGATCGAGCCGAGTCGGCCGATGACGCTCTACCACCACGAGGCGGGGCAGGAGGACTTCCTCGTCCTGCGCGGTGACTGCCTATTGGTGATCGAGGGTGAGGAGCGGGCCCTGCGCGCCTGGGACCTCGTGCACTGCCCGCCGGGCACCGCGCACACCATCATCGCCGCCGGCGCCGACCCCGCACTCATCCTCGCCGTGGGCGCTCGCAGGGAGAAGGGCAGCGCGCGCTATCCCTTCGAGCCGTGCGCGGTGCGTCACGGTGCCGGTGTCCCGGACGAGAAGACCTCACCCCGGGAGCACTACGCCACCTTCGGCGCCCCGGTGCCCGGCCCCCCGCCCCCGCTCGTCGGCTGACGGTCCCCCGGCAGCAGCATCGGTCCGGCGGCGTCTAGCGCAGTATCGAACCGGTGATGGTGGGGCGACGGGCTCCGAGGAAGTAGATGCCGGCCAGGCCCGGCGTGTGGAAGGTGTCGTTGGGATTGTCCTGGAGCGTGCTGTCGCTGATCTGCATCGTGCCCGTCCGGTCGTTGGAGACGAAGAAGATCGCCCCGCCCCCCTCGTTGGCGTGGTTGTGGATGAACGTGCTGCCGGCCACCGACAGCGTCATCGCGTCACCATCGTTGTAGATGGCGCCGCCGCTGCCGCCGCCGGGGGAGCCGGGGCGCGCCGGATTTGCGCCTCGGCCGACGGCGCGGTTGTCCATGAAGCGGCTGTTGAGCACCGTCCACGAGACGCCGATGCTGCTCAGCGCCGCGCCATTGGAGCACACGTTTGCGGTGAAACGGCTGGCCACGACGTACACGGGCCGGCCGTGGTACTGCGAGAGGGCGCGCACGGCGGCCCCTCCCAGGTCAGGGCCCGTCGGGTCGCAGCGGTTGCCCGAGAACGTCGCGTTGACGATGCGCAGCTGCCCGCCCCGATCGAAGATCGCGCCGCCTCCGCCGCCCTCGAAGTGCTGGCCGGTCGAGTTGCCGCCTGTGAACGCGATGTTCTGGACCACCAGGCGCGGCGTGGCCTGGTCCTGACAATGCGAGGTCGCCCAGACCTGGGCCTGGTCGCAGGTGTCCATGTACAGGATCCGCCTCCGGCCGCCGCCGCTCAGTGTCACCAGACCGCCGCCGTCCAGGACGACCCGGGCGCTGGTGTTGCGCACCTTGGCGGTCGCGCCCATCCTGATCGTGACCGGATCAGGCC
>JBAQGP010000862.1:0-3330 GCA_049287845.1 Solirubrobacteraceae bacterium
CGACCGTCCTGTTCCCGACGCTGAGCCGGATGGCGTCGGCGCGCAACGTGGGCGGGATGCGGCGCACGCTCGGCAATGGGCTCCGTCAGATCAACCTCATGCTGATCCCGTCGGCGGCGCTGATGGCGGCCCTCGCGACCCCGATCGTGCGCCTTGTGTATCAGCACGGCTCGTTCGGGCCGTTGTCCACGCACTACGTCTCTCACGCGCTGTTCTGGTTCGCCTTCAGCCTGCCGTTCGCCGGCGTCAACCTGCTGCTCAGCCGGATGTTCTTCGCGCTCCAGCGGCCGTGGATCCCGACCAAGCTGGCGGCCATCAACGTCGTCGTCGACATCATCGTGTCCGTCGCGCTGTACAAACCGCTCGGGATCGCGGGGCTGGTGCTGGGCACGGTCGCGGCGAACATCGTGATGACGTGGCTGCAGCTGCGCCGGCTGCGGATCGGCTTCAACGGCCGGCTCGAGATGGCCCAGACGACGATGATCACGATCCGCATCTGCCTGGCCGCCGCGGCGTCCGCCGCGCTCGGCTACTTCAGCTGGAAGGGGCTGGACGCGCTCCTTGGCATGTCGCTGCTCGCGCAGATCGTGTCGCTCGGGCTCGGGTTCGCCGTGGCCGGCGGCCTCTACGCACGGCTCGTGCTGCTGATGCGGATTCCCGAGGCGCGCCAGGTGCAGCAACTCGTCATGAGCCGCCTGCCCGGGCGATAGCCGCGCGCTTCGTACCCTTCAATGCGGCAATGGCTGATCAGGCCCACATCCGCAACTTCTCGATCATCGCCCACATCGACCATGGGAAGTCGACGCTGGCCGACCGCATCCTGGAGCTGACCCACACCGTCGATCCGCGGTCGATGCGCGCCCAGGTCCTGGACTCGATGGACCTGGAGCGTGAGCGCGGGATCACGATCAAGGCCCAGGCCGTGCGCGTGTTCTACGAGTCGGCCCACGACGGGCAGACCTACCAGCTGCAGCTCATCGACACGCCCGGCCATGTCGATTTCACCTACGAGGTGTCGCGGTCTCTGGCGGCGTGTGAGGGGGCGCTGCTGGTCGTCGACGCCTCACAGGGAGTCGAGGCACAGACGGTCGCCAACACCTATCTGGCGGTGGAGTCCGGGCTGGAGCTCATCCCGTGCCTGAACAAGGTCGACCTGCCGGGCGCCGAGCCCGAGCGCGTGGCCGAGGAGGTGGCCGACCTGCTGGGCGAGCCCGCCGACCAGGTCCGGCGCATCAGCGCCAAGACGGGGGAGGGGATCACCGACGTCCTCGACGAGCTGATCGCTCGGGTGCCGCCTCCCAGCGGTGACCCCGATGCGCCGCCGCGCGCGCTCATCTTCGACTCGGAGTTCGACCAGTACCGCGGGGTGATCGCCTACATCCGCGTGGTCGACGGCACCTTCACCAAGGGGGAGGCCATCCGGGCGATGCAGGCCGGGACCGAGGCCGAGATCGACGACATCGGCTTCTTCACCCCGCAGATGACGCCGGCCAAGGCGCTGCACGCCGGCGAGGTGGGCTTCCTCATCACCGGGATCAAGGACGTGAGCGCGCTGCGCGTCGGCGACACGCTCACCACCAAGCTCAGGGCCGCCACCGAGCCGCTGCCCGGCTACCGGGAGGTCAAGCCGATGGTGTTCTGCGGCCTGTTCCCCATCGAGTCAGACGACTACCCCGACCTGCGCGACGCGCTGGAGAAGCTGACCCTCAACGACGCCGCGCTGAGCTGGGAGCCCGAGACCTCCGAGGCGCTGGGTTTCGGCTTTCGCTGCGGCTTCCTCGGTCTGCTGCACATGGACATCGTCCGCGAGCGCCTGGAGCGCGAGTATGACCTCGAGCTGCTCACCACCATGCCCAGCGTGGAGTACGAGGTGACGCTCACCGACGGCACGGTGCTGCCCATCCACAGCCCCAACGACTTCCCGGATCCCGCGCGTGTCGCCGAGGTCCGCGAGCCGTTCATCCGGGCGTCGATCCTGACCCCGAAGGAGTTCGTGGGCCAGATCATGGAGCTCTGCCAGGAGCGCCGCGGCGAGCACGCAGGGATGCACTATCTGTCGGCCGAGCGCGTGCAGCTCACCTATGACCTGCCGCTGGCCGAGATCGTCCTCGACTTCTTCGATCAGCTCAAGTCGCGCACGCGCGGCTACGCATCGCTTGACTACGACCTCATCGGGCTGCGCGACTCCGACCTCGTCAAGCTCGACATCCTGCTGGCCGGCGATCCGATCGACGCCCTGTCGATGCTGGTGCACCGCTCCAAGGCGCAGGCCGCGGGACGGACGCTGACCGAGAAGCTGCGCGAGAAGATCCCCCGCCAGCAGTACGACGTCCCCATCCAGGCGGCGATCGGCAGCCGCATCGTCGCTCGCGAGACGATCAAGGCCTACCGCAAGGACGTGATCGCCAAGTGCTACGGGGGCGACATCAGCCGCAAGCGCAAGCTGCTCGAGGCCCAGAAGAAGGGCAAGCAGCGGATGAAGCAGGTGGGGCGGATCGAGGTACCCCAGGAAGCGTTCCTGGCCGTCCTCGAGCTCGGGGACAAGGGGTAGTTGCCCCTGCCCGCCCGCGGCTTCACCGCCGAGCTCGTCGACCAGGCCGATCCGGACATCGGCAGCGAGGTCATCCGTGTGCGCCACGACGACGGCCGTGCCGAGGAGCTGCGCCTGCACGAGTACGACCGGCTCTACGCGCTGCCGGGCGTCTATGAGGAGATCGTCCACGAGCGCCTCGGCTGTCGCTCGCCGGTCGAGCTGGCCGGGATGCTCGCGCGCGCCGCCGACGCGCTGGGATGGGAACGCGACGCCATGCGCGTGCTCGACATCGCCGCCGGCAACGGCGTCTCGGGCGAGGCGCTGGCCGCGGCGGGGCTTGCCCCCGTGCTCGGCACCGACATCGTCGCCTCGGCTCGTGACGCCGCGCTACGTGACCGCCCCGGCCTCTACGGCCAGTACCTGACCCTGGACCTGCTCGCCCTGACCGACGCTGAGCGCGCACAGGTGACGGCTGTGCGGGCCAACGCCCTGAGCTGCGTGGCTCCCGTAGGGGCACACGGCTCCGAGCTGCCCCCCGAGGCACTCCTGGCCGCCGCGGCCCTGCTCGCACCCGACGCGCTCGTCGTCTACATGCACGATCCCAACCGGAGCGCATCCGCCGGCCTCTCCGATGCCATGACCGCGCAGGTGTGGAGCGCCGGCCTCGGCCCGGGCACCGAGGCGCAGGAGCTCGAGCGCCGCCGCTATGTGCACCGCTACACCGTCAACGGGACGCCGTTTGAGATGGACGGCGTCGTCTGGCGGCTGCGCCGCGCCGGCTGACCCGACCGCCAGCC
>JBAQGP010000863.1:0-7674 GCA_049287845.1 Solirubrobacteraceae bacterium
GCCAAGCCCAAGTCGATCACGCACGGCGTCCCCTCACCGCCCCCGCCGGTTGCCGCCGCGACCGACGACACCGCCCCATCGGCGGCCCCGGCCAAGCCCCCCGCCTACACCCAGGTGTTCGGCGACGCGCTGGTGGCCGAGGCCCGGCGTGACGAGCGCGTGATCGGGATCACCGCGGCGATGAACTCGGGCACCGGCCTGAACATCCTCCAGCGCGAGCTGCCCGACCGCTACTACGACGTCGGTATCGCCGAGCAGCAGGCTGTCCTGTTCGCCTCGGGCCTGGCTCTGCAGGGGTGCAAGCCCGTCGCGGCGATCTACTCGACCTTCCTGCAGCGTGCCTATGACCAGATCGTCCACGACGTCTGCCTGCAGAAGCTCAACGTGGTGTTCGCCATGGACCGCTCCGGCCTGGTCGGCGACGACGGGCCCACCCACCACGGCGCCTTTGACATCGCCTACCTGCGCTGCCTGCCCCACATCGTGATGATGGCGCCGCGCGACGAGGCGATGCTGGTGCACATGCTCCACACCGCGCTGCGCTACGACGACGGGCCGGTGGCCCTGCGCTACCCGCGGGGCAACGGAGTGGGCGTGGCCCTGCCGGCTCGGCCCGAGGAGCTGGAGATCGGCACCGGCGAGATCCTGCGCGAGGCCGACGGGCCGGCCAGGGCGGGCGGGGGGCCGATCTCCCGCGTGGCCCTGCTGGGCTACGGCAGCGGGGTGGTCAAGGCCCTGGAGGCCGCCGACATCCTCGCCGAGCACGGCATCTCGGTCACCGTCGCCGACGCGCGCTTCGCCAAGCCGATCGACGCCGGCCTGGCCGCGCAGCTCGCGGCCGAGCATGACCTGCTGGTCACCGTCGAGGAGGGCGTCCTGGCGGGCGGCTTTGGCTCGGCGGTGTGGGAGACCCTCTCAGACGCCGGCCTGGCACCGCGCATCCTCCGAGTGGGGCTGCCCGACCGCTACGTGACCCACGGCTCTCCCCAGCTCCTGCACGAGGAGGTCGGGTTCACCGGGGCGCGGATCGCCGAGCGCATCGAGGCCGCGGTGGCCGAGCGCTCGCGCGTGGCCTGAGCGGGCAGCGGGTTCTCGCGGCGGTCCCCGACAGCGTCTGCGCGGGGCACCGGCGCGCGTCGACACCGGGCTTGGGAGGGCGGATCTGGGGCGCAGGCCCCATATCCCGTACCTTTCCGCGAAGTCACATGAAGCGCGTCCGGCTCGACAGCCTGCTCTCCGAGCGGGGGGTGTTCCCCTCCCGCACCCGCGCCGCCGCCTCGGTATTGGCTGGTGAGGTGCTGCTGCTGCCCGAGCGCCGACGGGCCGAGAAGCCCGGGCAGCTCGTCGCGGAGGATGTGCAGCTCGAGCTCGCCGGCGCCCCCGCGTTCGTGTCCCGGGGCGGTATCAAGCTCGCCAATGCGCTCGACGCGTTCGGCATCGACGTGGGCGGACGACACGCCCTGGACGTGGGCGCCTCCACCGGCGGCTTCACCGACTGCCTGCTCAAGCGCGGCGCCGCCCACGTGGTGGCGCTCGACGTGGCCTACGGGCAGCTGGACTGGGCCCTGCGCACCGACGAGCGCGTGACGGTCATCGAGCGTTTCAACGCGCGGGCGATCGATCGTGAGGCACTTCCGTATGCCCCGGAGCTGATCGTCATCGACGTGTCGTTCATCTCGGTGGCCAAGGTGCTGCCCGCGGTGATCGGCGTGGCCGCCGAGCGCTTTGACTGCCTGGCCATGATCAAGCCGCAGTTCGAGGTCGGCCGCGCCGGGGTGGGCAAGGGAGGGGTGGTCCGCGACCCGGAGCTGCGGCGCGGGGCGCTGGTGGCCGTCGGGCGCGCCGCGCAGCAGCTCGGCGCTGCGGTGCTCGGCTTTGCCAGCTCGGGTCTGCCTGGGCCCAAGGGCAACCGGGAGACCTTCGCGTGGCTCGCCGAGGCCGGCCGGGATGGGGTCGCCGATCTCGAGGGCGCCGCCCGGGAGGTGGAGCCGTGAGGCGGATCCGCACCGCGACCGTGTTCACGCATCGCCGCCCCGTCGAGACCGAACCGGCGCTGACGACGTTGATCGAGCTCGCCCAGGAGGCCGGGGTGACGCTGCGCTTCGACCCCGAGGAGACCGAGAAGCATCAGATCGCAGAGGAGCCGTTCGTGGAGCGCAACGCCCCGCTGGACGCGCACGTCGACATCTGCTTCGCCCTGGGCGGTGACGGGACGATCCTCAACGCGCTGCGGCGCTACGCGGGCACCGGTGTCCCCGTGTTCGGGATCAACTTCGGGGAGATGGGGTTCCTGGCCACCGTGGACCGCGAGGAGGCGTGGGCGGGATCGCTGCGGGCGCTGGCGGGCGACTTCGAGGTGCTCTCGCTGCCGGCCATCGAGATCTCCGGCGCGGGCACCAAGGCGATGGCCATCAACGACTTCTCCATCCACCGCCAGCCGGGCAAGCGGGTCGCCGACCTGGAGTACTCGGTCGACGGCGACGACGTCGGCCGGGTGCGCTGCGACGGGCTCGTGGTGTCCACTCCGGCGGGGTCCACCGGTTACAACCTCGCCAATGGGGGACCGGTGATGGCCTGGGGCGTGCATGGCTACGTCGTCTCGTTCATCTCGCCGCACTCGCTCACCGCGCGTACGCTGGTCGTCGCCCCCGGCGACCGCCTGCGGGTCGACAACCGCTCCCAGGAGGAGCCGGTGGAGGTCGCCGTCGACGGCCGTCCCATCGGCGTGCTGGAGGCCGGTGAGCGGGTCGAGGCGCGATTCGTCATCGATCAGGGCTCCCTGGCTCAGGTGCCCGGCACCACCTTCTATCACCGCATGCGCCAGAAGTTCGGGCGCATGGCCACGCCGCTCTAACCGCCGTGGCGGCACGTCCGTAGATCCGTCCTGCACGGCTGGTAGACCGGTGTCGTGCTTCACGAGCTGCGCGTCGAGAATCTGCTGTTGATGCAGCGTGCCGAGCTGCGCCTGGCGCCCGGCCTCAACATGCTCACCGGGGAGACCGGCGCGGGCAAGACGCTGCTGGCGCATGCCCTGGACCTGTTGCTGGGGGGCAAGGCCCGGCGTGACATCGTGCGTCCGGGCGCCGCCGAGGCCTACGTCGAGGGGGTGTTCGAGCTGCCCGCGGCGCTGGCGGGCTCCGAGCGGCTGCCGTCGGGTGCCGAGGAGATCGTGCTGGCTCGCCGCGTGTGGCCCGACGGACGAACCCGCGCCTATGTGTGCGGGCGCGCCGCCACCCAGGCCGACCTCCAGGAGCTGGGCAGCCGCCTGCTGTCGTTCTACGGTCAGCACGAGCACCGCAAGCTGATGCTGTCCACCGCCCAGCTCGAGCTGCTGGACGCCTACATCGGCCCCGATCAGCAGGCTCTGCGCGATGGGCTGCGCGGCGCCTATGACCGGGTGCGCGAGCTCGAAGCCAAGGCTGCGCAGCTGCGCGAGCTGGCCGGTGCGCGTGACCGCGAGCTCGACCTGCTCACCTTCGAGCTGCAGGAGATCGAAACCGCGGCGCCGACCGAGGCCGAGCAGGCCAGCCTCGGCGCCGAGCGCGACCGGCTGCGCCACCAGGAGGCACTCGTCCATGCCGCCACCGTGGCCGCGCACAGTCTCACGCCAGAGGCGGGCGTGGGGGCGACCGAGCTGCTGGCCGAGGCGGCCGGGCCGCTCGAGTCCGTGGCCGCGGTCGACGCGCGCCTGCACGCGCTGGCCCAGCGCCTGGAGACCCTGCGCTACGAGAGCGAGGACATCACCGCCGAGCTGCGCGGCTACCTGGCCGAGTTCGAGGGCGGCGGCCCGAGCGGCGCCGTGCGCCTGGAGGAGGTCGAGGAGCGCCTGGCTGTGCTGGCGCGCCTGGAGCGCAAGCACGGCGGCACGATCGCCGACGTGCTCGCCCATGCCGAGCGTTGCCGCGCGCGCCGCGATGAGCTCGAGAACGCCGACAGCGCGCTCGAGACGCTGGAGGCCGAGCTGGCTCACGCCCGCGACGAGCGCGATGCGCTGGCCGGCCGCCTGGGCAAGGGCCGCCGCGGCAAGGCGCCCAAGCTGGCCGCCGCCGTCCGCGATCGGCTGTCCGAGCTGGCCATGGCCGACGCGCGCTTTGAGATCGAGCTGTCGCCGCGCCCGGACGGTTGCGGGCCGCGTGGCGCCGACGCCATCGAGATGCGGATCGCCGCCAACGCCGGTGGATCGCTGGGACCTCTGCGCGAAGTCGCCTCCGGCGGCGAGCTCTCGCGGGTGATGCTGGCGCTGCTGAGCGTGGCCCACGGGATGCCGGTCCTCGCCGGCCGGACCGATCGGCGGGCCCCGGAAGGAGAGAGGTCGCTGCTCGTCTTCGACGAGATCGATGCCGGCATCGGCGGGCACACCGCACGCGCGGTGGGAGAGCACCTGCGGGCCCTGTCGGCGGGACGACAGATCCTCTGCATCACCCATCTGCCTCAAGTGGCGGCGCTGGCCGATCGCCATTTCACGATCGTCAAGGACGGCTCGGCCACGCCGGCGACCACCACCGTCAGCGCGCTGGACGGCGACGCGGTCGTCTCCGAGCTGGTCCGGATGCTCGGCAGCGGGTCAGATGACCGAGCGGCCAACGATCACGCCCGCGAGCTGCTGCGCGCCGCGTGACGAGCTCGCCCCGACCCGCGGAGGAGGTTTTCGCGACAACCTCAGTCAGGCTTTGCTCGCTATGAGCGGGCAACTTGACCGCCGGCGCGGAAGCCGCCGGACCCGTCGATAGACTCCTTCTCAGTCGATGGCACACGGCGAGACGCGCTTTATCTTCATCACCGGCGGGGTTGTCTCCTCGCTGGGCAAGGGCATCGCTGCCGCTTCGATCGGGCGACTCCTGGTGGCGCGGGGCCTGTCGGTCCAGCTCCAGAAGTTCGATCCCTACATCAACGTCGATCCGGGCACGATGTCGCCGTATCAGCACGGCGAGGTCTTCGTCACCGAGGACGGCGCCGAGACCGACCTGGACCTCGGCCACTACGAGCGCTTCACCGACGCCAACACGAGCCGAGCGTCGAACGTCACCGCCGGCGGGATCTACAACACGGTCATCCGCCGCGAGCGGCGCGGCGACTACCTGGGGGCGACCGTCCAGGTCGTGCCCCACATCACCAACGAGATCAAGCAGCGCATCAAGCTGATGGCCGACTCATCCGACGTGGACTTCGTGATCACGGAGATCGGCGGCACGGTGGGCGACATCGAGTCGCTCCCGTTCCTGGAGGCCATCCGCCAGTTCCCGGTCGACGTCGGCCGGCGGCGGTGCATGTTCATCCACCTCACCCTGGTCCCCTACATCGGCCACGCGGGGGAGCTGAAGACCAAGCCCACGCAGCACTCCGTCAATGAGCTGCGCCGCATCGGCATCGCGCCCGACATGGTCGTGTGCCGCTCGGAGTCTGAGCTGGGCACCGACATTCGCTCCAAGATCGCCCTCTTCGCCAGCCTGCCGGTGGAGGCGATCGTCTCGGCCTATGACGTCTCAGACGTCTACCGGGTCCCGCTCGTCTTCAACGACCAGGGGGTCGACGACTTCATCCTCGCCGAGCACTTCGGCCTCGATGTCGGGGCGCCGGATCTGAGCGGGTGGGAAGCGATCACCCGTCGCGCCGCCCAGGCCCGGCGCAAGGCGCGCATCGCCCTGGTCGGCAAGTACGTGCAGCTCGAGGACGCCTACCTGTCGGTGGCCGAGGCCCTGCGCCACGCGGGCATCCACCACGATGCCGTCGTCGAGATCGACTGGGTGGACTCCGAGACGGTCAGCGATCTCGAGGCGACAGAGCGGCTGCACAACGCCGACGGGATCCTCATCCCCGGCGGCTTCGGCGGTCGCGGCTGGGAGGGTAAGATCACCGCCGCCCGGATTGCGCGCACCCGGCAGATCCCGTACCTGGGCATCTGCCTGGGCATGCACGTCGCCGTCAGTGAGTTCGCGCGTCACGTGGTCGGGATGGAGGGCGCCAACTCCACCGAGATGGATCTGGAGACGCCCTACCCGGTGATCGACCTGCTCCCCGAGCAGAAGGAGATCGCCGACATGGGCGGGACGATGCGACTGGGCGCCGACCCGGTCAGGCTCCACGACGACACCCGGATCCGGGGCCTTTACGGCGAGGCGGTCGTCTACGAGCGCCACCGCCACCGCTACGAGGTCAACAACCATCTGCGCAAGCAACTGGAGGGCGCCGGCTTGCTCTGCTCGGGCACCTCGCCCGACGGGCGGCTCGTCGAGGCCGTCGAGCTGTCGGGCGATGACCATCCGTTCTACGTCGCCTCCCAGTACCACCCGGAGTTCAAGTCGCGTCCCGAGCGCCCCGCGCCGCTGTTCCGTGAGTTCGTCGGCGCAGCCCTGGCGTACGCGGAATCCGCTGCCGCCGAGGAGCCATCGCCGGTTCCCGACGAGCGCGACGTGGGTGACGTGCGCGTCGCGCGCAGCTCCGCGTCGTGACGCGGTTCCCGCGCCCGCTCATCCACGCCAGCCGCCGCGCGGCTACGCGATGGTGAGGCGGGTCACGGAGGCCGAGCGCGAGCGCCTGCACGAGACCTTCGCCGCCCTCTGCCGCATCGAGAGCCCCTCCGGGCACGAGCGCGCGGTCGCGGACTGGCTGACCGAGCAGCTGCACAGCCTGGGCCTCGAGGTGGACGAAGATGACAGCGGTCGCGCGGTCGGGTCCGATGCCGGCAACCTGCTGGCGCGGATCCCCGGGCGCGGATCAGACAGCGTTCTCCTGTGCGCCCACATGGACACGGTGCCGCTGGCCGCGGCGGTGGAGCCGGTCCTCGTCGATGGCCGCTGGGAGAACGCCAACGATGGGATCGTCGGCGCTGACAACAAGTCGGCCATTGCGGTCATCCTGGAGCTGGCCCGGCGCCTCACCGCCGCCGAGGAGCCTCCGCCGGTGGGGATCGAGATCCTCTTCACCGTATGCGAGGAGGTCTCGCTGCGCGGCTCGCGGGAGTTCGACGTGACGCGGCTGCGCAGCGCCTTCGGGTACGTGTTCGACCACGCCACCCCGATCGGCGAGATCGTCGTCGCCTCGCCCACCCACTACCGCATCGTGGCCGAGCTGCGAGGCCGCGCCGCCCACGCCGGGGTGCGGCCGGAGGTGGGTCGCAGCGCGGTCGTCGCCGCTGCTCAGGCGATCGCCGCCATGCATCTCGGCCGGCTGGACGCCGAGACGACCGCCAACGTGGGGCTGATCGAGGGCGGCAGCGCCATCAACGTCGTCCCCGAGCGCTGCCGCGTCGAGGCCGAGGTCCGCAGCCTTGAGGCCGCCCGGGCGGCCACCGTCGCCACCGAGCTCGTCGACCACCTGCAGGATTCCGCCAACGCGGGAGAGTGCGACCTCGACGTCAACGTCGAGCGGATGTTCGCGGGCTACCGGACCAAGGCCCGTGCGCCGCAGCTGGCGGTGGCCGAGCGAGCGCTGCGCGCCTGTGGCTATGACCCCCGGCACATCGACTCGGGCGGCGCCTCGGACGCCAACTCCTTCGAGGCCGCCGGGTTCGCGTGCACATGCCTGGCCGACGGCACCGAGCGCAACCACGAGCCCGGGGAGCGGATCAGCGCCCAGGACCTGGAGATGATGCTCGACGTCGCGATCGCGCTGGTCGACGAAGCTGCGGTCCAGCTCGCTGCCGCCAGGGCAGGTGCGGGCACGCCGGGTGTGGGC
>JBAQGP010000864.1:0-1674 GCA_049287845.1 Solirubrobacteraceae bacterium
CGATGATGTGACTGGGCGGGTCGTGACCGAGGTTGGCGATGAATTCGCGGTCGACCTTGACGGTGTCGACGGGGAACCGTCGCAGGTAGCCAAGCGACGAGTAGCCGGTGCCGAAGTCATCCAGCGCGAGTGAGACACCTAGGTCCTTGAGGTCGTTGAGGATGAGCAGCGCACGTTCGCCATCGCGGACGAACACGCTTTCGGTGACCTCTAGGGTCAAGAGACCCGGGTCGCTGGGTGCGCTGTCGAGGACGTCTGAAATGGTGTCCGCGAAGCCGGCCGACATGAGCTGGTGCGCGGACACGTTGATTGACACACCAAGCTCCGTTGGTGCACCCCTGCGCCAGCGACTTCGGTCAGACCACGCCTGCGCGAGCACCCAGCGTCCGAGCTCGAGGATCTCGCCGGACTGTTCGGCGAGTGGTATCAGCACAGTCGGCTCGATCAGACCGAGCGTAGGATGATTCCATCGCAGTAAGGCCTCCACGCCGGTCAGCTTTCCGTCGGCGGCCGCGACAATCGGCTGGTAGACGAGCTGGAGCTCGCCTCGTTGCGCCGCTCCGGGCAGCGTCTGCTCAAGCTCCACGATGCGCTTCGCAGCTTCCCGGTCGCGAACCTCGAAGATCTGACGGCTGCTGGTGTTATCGCGCTTTGTCCGGTACATCGCGAGGTCCGCCTCGTGCAGGAGCAGCTCGGGATCGTCATGGCCGTCGCCGCTGAACGCAATGCCGATGCTGGCGGTGATGTTCACGGCGATGCCGAGCAGCACGAACGTCGCCGACAGTGCGTTGTTGATTCGGACCATGATCGCGTCGGCCGCGAGTCGACTCTCGAGGTCTTCGCAGAGGATCGCGAACTCGTCACCCGCCAGGCGGGCCAGGGTGTCGCCCGGTCGGAGTGCCTCGGTCAGGCGTTCGGCCACGGCCACCAGCAATTCGTCGCCGATGTTGTGCCCGTAGGTGTCGTTGATCGTCTTAAAGCGGTCGAGATCGACGAAGAACACCGCCGACGTCTTGCTCGACCGGCGAGCGCGACAAAACGCATGCTCGAGGCGCTCCAATATCAGCACCCGGTTCGGAAGCCCTGTCAGGGCGTCGTGAAGCGCGGCCTCGAGGGCCCGGTCAGAGGATTCCTTGAGGTCGGCCCGGCCCTGCGCGTTGAGCAGGTACGCGCCGGCGACGTCGGCAAGGGTCTGGGCCGCGTCCAGCGATTCGCGAGACAGGATCCCCGGCACGTCCCGATACAGGTCAAGCGCACCCAACCGGAACTCGCCGTGATGAAGTGGAAAGGTGAAGACGGCGGCCAGCCCGGCGTCTACAGCACGCGCCGTGAACGCCGGAAACCGCACTTCGGATCTCAGGTCCGGCACGGAGAGGGCCTTTCCGCTGCCATAGGCCACCAGACAAGGTCCCTCGTCGAGCTCAGTCTGCAGCCGCTCGAAGCGCAGGGCGTCGGCATTCGACGCGGCGACGTAGTACGGGCGAGAGCCCGGGGATATCACGGTGACCCCGGCGGCGGTGACCGGCAAAATCTCCACGATGCGCTTGACCAGGTGATCGAGGATCCCCTGGATGGGGAAGTCGGTGAGCATCGTCCGCGCGAACTCGCTCATGACCTCCGACAGTCCCTCGCTTACAGGCACGATCAGGGGCCCGCGATGCGTTGGACTTCGAG
>JBAQGP010000865.1:0-2380 GCA_049287845.1 Solirubrobacteraceae bacterium
GGTCGCGCCCGTGACCGGCTCGGCGGCCTTGACGTGTTCGTCCACTGCGTGGGCATCAACGACCGTCGCCCGATCGAGGAGTACGCACCTCAGGACTGGGATCGGATCCTCGCCGTCAACCTCACGAGCGCCTTTCACACGGCGACCGAGGCGGCCGTCGGCATGCGCGCCGCGGGCTACGGGCGGATCCTGTTCTTCTCGTCGGTCGCCGGCCGCAGCGGCCACAAGTACCACGGGCCCTACGCGGCCACCAAGGGGGCGATCAACCAGTTGATGCGGGTGATCGCGCACGAGTACGCCGAACACGGAGTGACCGCCAACGCGGTGGCGCCGGGCTACATGGACACCGCGCTCACCCGCGATTACCTCGCGGCCAACCCCGGCAAGCGCGACGAGCTGGTCAGGCTGATTCCCGCGGCTCGCTTCGGGCGGCTGGAGGAGGTGGTGGGGCCGGTCCTGTTCCTCTGCTCCGAGCACGCCGGCTTCATCACCGGGCAGGTCCTGTACATCGACGGCGGTCGCACGATCGTGTGAGGGTGAGAGGCGCAACGATGCAAAGGCGATTCGAAGGGCAGACGTTCTTGGTCACCGGCGCGGGGACGGGTTTCGGCGCGGCTCTGTCGGTGCGCGCAGCCCAGGAGGGCGCGGCCAAGGTGCTCGTGCACTACCGCAGCTCCGACGCCGGCGCGCGCCGCACGGCGCACCGCGTGACCGAGGAGGGCGCCGAGGCCGAGATCGTCCAGGGGGACATCACCTCGTGGGCGGACATCAAGCGCATGGTGCAGTGGGCGTTTGACGAGCACGGCGGCGTCGATGTGCTCGTCAACAACGTCGGCGACATGGCATCGGGGCAGGCATCGTGGACGGAGGTGACCGAAGAGGCGATCGACCACGTCCTCGCCGTCGATATCAAGGGCACAATGCTGATGGTGCACGAGTTCGGACAGCGCATGATGGCCGCCGGCGGGGGCGCGATCGTCAACGTCGGCTCGACGGTCATCGTGCGCGGCAGCCCGCGGGCCCCGCAGTACGCGGCCGGCAAGTACGGCCTGCTCGGCATCACCAAGTCCTACGCCAAGGCGCTGGCCCCGACCGTGCGGGTCAACACCTTCGCGCCGGGGTTCATGGAGACCGAGGCGGTGCTGGCCCGGCCGGAGTGGAAGACGGGGCGGCGCGAGCAGATCCTCGGCGCCACCCCCGCGGGCAAGATCCCCGGTCCCGAGGACATGACCGGCGCGGCGCTGTTTCTCGCCTCTGCCGACGCCCACCACATCACCGGCTCCTACATGATCGCCGACGGCGGCTACAGCATGCTCGGCGCATGACCGACACCGGCCAGAACACCGAGGATGTCTACGAGCAGGTCCGCGGCGCGATCCTTGACGGCGAGCTGGCCGCCGGGACGGTGATGTCCCAGGTGGCGCTGGCCGAGGAGCTGGGCATCAGCCGCACCCCGCTGCGCGAGGCGCTGCGCCTGCTTCAGGGCGAGGGCCTGATCGAGGCCGAGCCCAACCGGCGCGTGCGGGTCGCGCCGATGACGGCGTCCGATCTCGAGGAGCTGTGCATCATGCGCGTCACCCTCGAGGCCGAGGCCCTGCGCCTCTCGGTGCCGCGGCTCACTCCCGAGGACCTCGCCCACCTCGAAGGGGTCATGGCCGAGATGGCCCACTTCGCCCAGGTCAAGGACTACCGGCGGTGGGTCGTTCCCCACCGCGACTTCCATCGTGCCCTGACCAGCCCGGCGGGTCCCCGGACCAACCTCCTGCTCGGACAGCTGTTCGATCACTCCGAGCGCTACCGGCGCCTACACATCGGCTACGGGCCCAGCGCGTGGGCCACCGCGGGCCACCGCGAGATCCTCGACGCCTGCAAGGCCGGTGACCGCGCGCGCAGCGCGGGGCTGCTGGCCAGCCACCTGGCGCGCACCGGGCTAGAGGTCATCGAACTCCTCCAACCGGCCTACGACCCGGCCCGACTGAAGACCGCCGTCACCGACATCGGCGGCCAGCTGCCCGGCAAGAAGCGGGCGCGCAAACGTTGAACTGTCTGAGATCAGCCTGCCTCTGAAATTGCTCACGAACCCTTCGGACAAGCGCGTCGACAGGGGGCATTCCTCTGATCGCGCTCAAGCTCATATTGACGCCCTCGCCGATCGAGGGTGTGACGCGCGCCCAACGGCGTTGGGGAGCGACGGTGGGGGGTCTGCACGTCGGGCTGCCGCTCACCTCGGGCGCGGTTGCGTTGTTCCTCGCCATCGAGTACGGCGCTGAGTTCGCCGCCGGCGTGGCCGTCGCGACGATCGCCGGGGCGAGCACATGACGTCAGCGACCATGCCTCCAGGGCTGATCTTGGTCACCGGCGCCGGCGGGAACGTTGGGTC
>JBAQGP010000866.1:0-2313 GCA_049287845.1 Solirubrobacteraceae bacterium
GTTGCTGCCTGTGCGATGACGCCCGCGAGACCCTCGAGCGGGTCCGCGCCCGGCATCCCTTCGCACTGGTGCAACGCGACATCGAGACCGACGAGCGGCTGCTCCGCACCTACCTGGAGCGCATCCCGGTCGTCGCCATCGACGGGGTCGAGGTGTTCGAGCTGTTCGTGGACGAGCATGAGCTGGAACGGCGCCTCAGCGGGCTCCCGCACGCCGAGCCTCCCCGCTCGGCCCTTTAGCGTCTCCCGAGCGCAACGTGCGCGGGAGACCGACTAGAGTGAAAACAGGATGAGCTACACGGTCGGCCGCGGTACCGAACCGGCGGGCCCGGGCCTCGACAAGCCGAGTGAGAAGCTGTCGCTCGGCGTTGCGGCGCGACTGTCGCGGTACCTGCAGGTACTCACGCAAGCGCGAAAGATCGGCAAGGAGACGATCTCCTCTCAGGAGCTCGCCGATTACACGCACGTCAACTCCACCCAGATCCGCCGCGACCTGTCGGGCTTCGGGAAGTTCGGCAAACGCGGCGTCGGCTACAACGTCGAGTCCCTGGTCAGCCAGATCCGCAAGATCCTGCGGACCGCCGGCCAGCACAACATCGCGCTGTTCGGGGCCGGCCACCTCGGCACCGCCATCGCCACGTCTGACATCTTCGCTGACCACGGCTTCCGCGTCGTGGCCATCTTCGACATCAACCACGACCGCGTGGGGACCCGGATCGGGCCCATGACCGTCCGCCACAACTCCGAGCTGCGGATGGTGGTGGACGAGCAGGACATCGTCGTCGCGGTGCTGGCGGTCCCCTCCTCAGCGGCCCAGAGTATCGCCGACGATCTGGTCGACGCCGGCGTCAAGATCATCTTCAACTACTCCGAGGCGTTGCTCCAGGTCCCGCCTGAGGTGACCGTGCACACGTCGAGCCCGGCTGTCGATCTGCTCTACGCGCTGTACTTCTATCTGACCTAGCCCGTCTCGCCTGTCTCATCGTGGAGCTCGACACCGACACTGCGCGTGCCGCCTTTGACGCGTCCACCGACTTCACGGTCGGCCTGGAGGAGGAGTTCGCGATCCTCGATCCCGGGAGCCTCGAGCTCGTCGGCCGTTTTGAGCAGCTGCGCGATGCCGCGGCCGACGACCCGGTCCTGAGCCCGGCGATCGCCGGGGAGCTGATCTCATCCGAGATCGAGATCCGGTCTGGCCGCGGGGAGGACCTCACCGCCGCCCGCTCCGCCCAGCGCGAGATGCGCCGGCGGCTGTTCGCGCTGGCCGGGGCCCAGGAGCTGGAGCTCGGCGCCACCGGGACCCATCCGTGGTCGGACTACCGCCGGCAGCACATCATCGACACCGACCACTACCACCGCGTCGAGGACGGGCTCAAGTACGTGGCCTGGCGCAACAACACGTTCTCGCTCCACGTCCACGTGGGGATCCGCGGCGCCGACCGGGCCGTGCGCGTGTGCGACCGCCTTCGTCCGGTCCTGCCCGTCCTGCTGGCGATCTCCGCCAACTCGCCGTTCCTCGACGGCTCGGACTCCGGCCTGCACAGCGCCCGGACCCAGACCTTCACCAAGAGCTTCCCGCGCTGCGGCGTCCCCGATGTCTTCGGTGACTGGGCGACCTTTGCCGACTACATCGACTTCCTCGTCCAGACCCGCTCGATCGTCGAGTACACGCAGGTGTGGTGGTCGATCCGCCCGCACTTCGCCTTCGGGACGGTTGAGGTGCGCATCTGCGACGCCCAGGCGACCGCCGCCGAGTCCGACGGGCTCGCTGCGCTGATCGTGGCCTGTGTGGCCCAGGCGGCGCGCGATGTCGACGAGGGCGTCGCGTTCATCGACCTGCCCAACCGGCTGATCGAGGAGAACGTGTGGCGCGCGCTGCGCTTCGGGATGGAGGGTGACCTCCTCGACCTGGAGCAGCGAGCGCCCTACGCCGCCGCGGGCGCCGTGGACCGGCTGCTGGAGTGGACGGCTCCGGTCCGGACCGAGCTGGGGCTCGAGGTGAGCCTGCCGGCGGTCAACGGCGCCCAGCGCCAGCGCCGGATGCTGGAATCGGGGATGAGCCTGACCGAGGTCTATTCGGCGGTACAGGCCGAGACCCGGGAGACATACTCCGGCGTGTTGGAGCCGCATTGCCGCTGAGCAGTCATATCCGAAGGGAGCAGAGCCCATGAGCACGAGCGATCAGCCAAGCGAAGAAGAGCTTCAGGCCGCTTACGAGGCCGAGATCAAGAAGATCCGGATCGACCAGATTCTCCTGGACCAGGTCGTCTCGCTCATCAACCTCGGCATGCGGCGCACCGGGCTGTCGCCGGGC
>JBAQGP010000867.1:0-1509 GCA_049287845.1 Solirubrobacteraceae bacterium
GCGCTGGACAGCCCGGCGACCAGGGCGCGGCGCAGCACCGCCGCCACCGTCTCGGTGTCCGCGCGGCCGATGAGGCTGCACAGGGCGATCCGGACCGCGAGAGCGCCATAGGGGTCATCGGCCGGAACGGCGGCGGCCAGCTCCGCGGCCTCGTCCCAGGCACCGCGCCCGAGCAGCAGCTCGGCCAGGCTCGTCCGGGCTCGCGTATTGGCCGGAGCGGCGTCGAGGGCCAGGCGGTACTGCGCCTCGGCCTCATGCGCGCCGCCGGCCTGCTGCAGAACCCCGGCCACCGTCAGGCGGACCCCGGCGGGCAGCGCGTCGAGCTTCTGAAGCTCGGTGGTCACCTCGCGGGGAGCGACGCCGTCGCGCAGCAACGCCAAGGCGTACGGACCGGCCACCGACAGGAACTCGGGGTGGTTGTCGACACACCACTGAAGCGCCGTGCGCGCCTGCGCGACCTCGCCGACCTCCAGGTGCAGCTCGGCCAGGGCCAGGCGGGCCAGGAAGGTGCCGCTGCCGACCATCGGTCCGTACCGGGCCGGAGCGTCGCCCATCTCGATGGCGCGGTGAAAGAGGGCCTTCGCCCTGTCGGCGTCGCCCTGCATCTGGGCGATGCGCGCCTGCGCCAGGACGAGGTCGGTGAACTGCGGGAACAGCTGCAGGCCCTCGGCGGCGGTCGTGCTGGCCTCGGTCAGCTTGCCGGCCATCCGCAGCACCATCACCAGACGCGTGAACAAGGACGGCACGTACTCGGCGTGCAGGAGGTTGCCCACCGCCACGACCAGCGACCGGGCCGTCTTGAGCTCGTCGATCGCGGCGTTCAGGTCGCCGACGACGATGTACTCGGAGCCGAGGTTGAAGTGCAGGAACGGGGTCTTCGGCGTCTCGGCGGCCTGCCTGCGCAGGAGCTCGACGTTGCGCTGAGACTTCTCCTTGGCGTCGCGGACCGAGCCGAGGTAGCCGTAGTGGGTGACCCGGACCGGCGACTGCTCCACGCGACCCGGGATGTAGGTCGGCAGCGTGTGCGCGATCTGCTCGTGCAGGCGATCCTTGAAGCGGTACTCGGGCCGGTTGCGGAAGACGCGCAGCGCGTTGTTGACCATCGCGCCGCCGTCGCCCAGCTCGCCGGTGTAGCTGGTCTCGACCAGGTAGAAGGCCTCGCGCCAGGTGCGGCCCGTCAGCGCCCGCAGCTGCTGAACGTCCTCGGCCACCAGCACCTCGTCGGCGTCGAGGTACATGACCCAGTCGCCGGTGGCGGCCTCGAAGGAGACGTTGCGGGCCTCGGAGAAGGACCCGGTCCAGGGGAGCTCGATGACCTTGGCGCCGAAGGACCTGGCGATCTCGACGGTGGCGTCGGCGGAGCCCGTGTCGACGATCACGATCTCGTCCACGGCGGGGGCCACGGCGGCCAGACAGCGCGGGAGCAGCTGCTCCTCGTCGCGCACGATCATGCAGAGGCTGAGCGTCAGTCCCGTGGCCGGCTTGGCGCGGCTGGCGACGCTGGTGGCG
>JBAQGP010000868.1:0-1951 GCA_049287845.1 Solirubrobacteraceae bacterium
GTCCAGGGCGTTGCGGTTGGTGACGGCCGGGCGCCCGGTCAGCAGCCCGGCACGCGCCAGGAGCATCGCCCCGGTGCACACCGACGCCACCACCGTGCCGGCGTCGTGCAGGACGGCCAGCGCCGCCGGCAGCGGGCCTTCGCACTGGTCGCGCACGCCGGCGCCGGCGTCCAGCCAGCCGCCGCCCGGAACGAGTACCAGGGCGGGAGAAAGCGCGGCCCGAAGCTCGGCATCCACCTGCATCAGCAGACCGTGGGCGGAGTGCACGATCGTGGCGTGCCCGGCCGGTCTCACGACCCGCGTGGGGAAGCCGGCGGCGGTGAGGATCTCGAGCGGCGCGATGGCGTCCAGGTCGTCAAAGCCGTCAAAGACGAGGACCTCGGTGAGGGGAAGAGTGTTCTTCTCGGTCATGACGCCATCGTGGGGCCGGGGCGCCGCGGCGGCAAGTGGCAGAAATGCCATGTATCGTAAGATTCATGCCAATCGCACGGGCCGCGCGAACCGAACCGGGCGCCCAGAGGCCGCGAACTCATGCGCCGCCCCCACCCCACCGGGTCGTCGCGTTGGCCCTCGACGGCGTCGTGCTCCTGGACCTCGCCGCGCCCACTCATCTGTTCGGGCACTGCGGCGCGCCCCACTACTCCTTCTCGCTGGCGGGCGTGCGGCGCGGCCCGGTGCGCAGCTCGACGGGGATCGAGGTCACGGCGCCGGCCGGCATCGAGGCCCTCCGGCGGGCCGACACGATCGTGGTGCCCGGGATCGGGACCGACTGCGATGCCGAGGAGTTCGCCAGAGCAGCGGCCGCCGTCGCGCGGGCTCACCGTCGTGGTATCCGGACGATGTCGATCTGCACCGGCGCCTTCGTGCTCGCCGAGGCGGGCGTGCTCGACGGGCGGCGTGCCACCACCCACTGGGACTCGACGGAGCGGCTGGCGCGGTGCTATCCGCGGGTGTCGGTGGAACCATCGGTCCTCTACGTCGACGAGGGCAGCGTGCTGACCAGCGCGGGCGTCGCCGCCGGCCTGGATCTCTGCCTCCATGTCATCCGCCGCGATCACGGCGCCGCGGTGGCCGCCGAGATCGCCCGGCGCACGGTGGTGGCCCCGCACCGGGACGGGGGTCAGGCCCAGTTCGTGGCGCGGCCGGTCGCCGGCGATGCCGGCGCCGGGACCTCGCTCGAGACGACACGCGCCTGGGCGCTTGACCGTCTCGACCAGCGCCTGGACGTGACCATGATGGCGCGCCAGGCGTGCCTGTCGCCACGGAGCTTCGCGCGGCGCTTCCGCCAGGAGACGGGGACCACGCCCGCCCAGTGGGTGTCAGACCAGCGCACGCGCGTCGCCCAGAGCCTGCTGGAGACGACCGACCTGCCGGTCGAGCATGTCGCCGCGCGCACCGGCTTTGGCTCCGCAACCACGTTGCGCACGCACTTCGGCCGGCGCCTGTCCACGACGCCGACCGCGTACCGTCGCGCGTTTCGCCAGCGCTGACTATCGGTGGGCGCGCGGTGGCCGTGTCCGACGGCTACGAAGCCGCCGGGTTGGACCTGCCGTAGTGGGCTCCGGCGCCCACCGGATTGACCGCGGGCAGCACCACGTGGATGCGTGAGAAGTCGATCGCCCCGGTGGCGCGCTGGGTCTGGTAGGCAACCGTTGAGGCGGCGATCTGCAGCGTCAGGTGCTCGCCCGGGCGGTCGGTGGCCGACAGGATCTCCAGTGGCGTCGTCGTGGTGTGCGTAGCGCCGTCGAGCGTCACCTGGATGGGCGTCACCTGGTTACCCAGAACCTTGCCGGTCGCGTCATCGACCACCTGGGCGTAGACGCTCGTGCTGACCGGCCCGCCGGTGCCCGACAGGCCGTGGTAGGTGAGCGTCAGCGTGGGCGCGCCGACCACCAGCGCCGCGTGTACCGGGGCGCCGACGGTCACGTTCACCGCGTTGGCCGCCCTGGCC
>JBAQGP010000869.1:0-1930 GCA_049287845.1 Solirubrobacteraceae bacterium
CGCCGCGCCGGGCAGCTCCTGCACCCGCCGGCGGGCGCGGCGGTCCCCGGCCCGTCCGGCGACGGTGTCCAGACCTCACCGGATGACGCGCGCACGCTGGCGACGCTGGAGAGCGAGCTGTCACGGATCACCCGGCCCGGGGAGCCGATCTTCGTCACCGACCCCCGGACTGACCGGGTCACCGCGGGGGACCCGCTGCTCTACCTCATCACCGGCCATCCCAACGCGACGCGCTATGACGTGATGCAGCCCGGGGTGGTGACGACCGCCCCGGTCCAGAACGAGATCGTCCGCTCGCTCCAGGACTCGCACACGCGGGTGGTGGTGCGCTGGCTGGACCCGCGTGCCGAGCAGCCAGAGCCGAACGGCGCCGCCCGCTCGAGCACAGTGCACATCCTCGACGCCTACCTGCGGGGCCACTACCGCCCGGTCGCGCGGTACGGCGTCTATCAGGTGCTGCTGGCGCGGGACACCAGCGCCGGCCCGTGAGCGACCGCCTGCCCTTCCCGCGCGCCGAGCTGCGACGGCGCACGCTGCGGGGCACGATCGTCACCGCCGGCTTCCTGGCGGCCATCGACGGCCTCGTCCTGGTGCAGGGCCTCGTCGTCACCCGGCTGCTCGGTCCCAGTGAGATCGGCCTCTACGGCGTGGTCTCGACAACCGTGATCTCGCTCATCGCGCTCAAGCGCGTGGGCATCGACGAGCTGTTCGTCGCGCAGGACCAGGACGACCAGGAGCGCGAGTTCCAGTACGCGTTCACGCTGGAGCTGGGCCTGTCGGTGGCCATGTGCCTGATCATCCTGGCCCTGTCTCCGGTGATCGCGGCCGTCTACCGCGACCAGCGGCTGCTGGCGCTGATGGCGAGCCTGGCCTATCTGCCGATCGCGTTCGCGCTCCAGGCGCCGCTCTGGGTGTTCTTCCGGCGCATGGACTACCGCCGCCAGCGCTCGCTGCAGGCTATCCAGCCCATTGTCGGCTTCGCCGTCACCGTGCCGCTGGCCGCCGCGACACACCTCGGCGTCTGGAGCCTGGTGGTGGGGCAGGTGGCGGGCTACGTGGTGGCCGTCGCCGCCACGCTGCGGGTCACCCCCTACCGTCTGGCGCTGCGCTACGACCGCCAGGTCGCGGCACGCTATCTGCGCTTCTCGGGCCCGATCCTGCTGACGATCGCCGGTGCTCTGGTCATCGCCCAGGGACCGATCCTGTTGTTCAAGCTCCACGACGGCCTGGCGGCGGCGGGGTTCATCACCCTGGCAGTGACGCTGACGCGCTACATCGACCGCGCGGACCAGATCGTCACCGCCACCATCTACCCGGCCATCTGCGCCATCCAGGGCCAGCGCCGGGCACTTGAGGAGATGTACCTGAAGTCCAACCGGGCGACGCTGCTGTGGGTGCTCCCCTACGCGGTCGGTGTGGTCCTGTTCGCGCCCGACCTGGTGCACTTCGTGCTGGGCGACAAGTGGCAGCCCGCGGTGGTGCTGCTGCAGGGACTGGCGATCGTAGGGGCGATCACCCAGTTGGGGTTCAACTGGTTCTCGTTCTTCCGCGCCCACGGGGACACGCGCTCACCGGCGGTGGAGGCGGTGGCCGGGGCAACGGCCTTCCTGGTCCTCGTGCCCGCTGGGTTGCTGCTCGATGGCTTTCACGGGTTCGTGTTCGCCCGGATCGCCGCCGCGCTCGTGCCCCTGTGCGTCCGGGGCGTATTCGTGCGGCGGCTGCTGCCCGACGTGCGCTATCGGCAGATCGTCGGCCCCACGCTGATCCCGATCGTGGGCGCGTCCGCGGTGTCGCTCGTCGTCCGGGCGGTGCTGTGGGGCGGGCGGCGCACGTTGGGCCAGGCGATCGCCGAGGCCGCGCTGTTCTGTATCGCCTACGCGGTGATGGCACTGCGGCGAGAGCGTGACCTGGTGGGCGAGCTGCTCGGGGC
>JBAQGP010000870.1:0-2308 GCA_049287845.1 Solirubrobacteraceae bacterium
CCATTGTCATGCTAATGTTTGGCATGCTAATCAAGTCCCCGTGGGGGTTGCCATGTTCCGGAACATCCTGGTCTGCGTCGACGGTTCGGCCCACGCCGAGCGGGCTCTGAGCGAGGCCATCGACCTCGCCACGGCCGAGCGTTCGCGCCTCACGATCCTCACCTCCATCCCCCGCCCCCCGTACTGGGCGTGCAACCCGGTCACCGCGGCAGGCATCGAGCCGCTGGCCAACGATCTGGCCGCCGAGGCCAAGGCGACGCTCGACGCCGCCGTCGACAGCGTCCCGGCGTCGATCCCGGTGACCAAGATCCTGACCCACGCGCCGATTCGCGAGGCTCTGATGGCGCGGATCCGCAGCGGTGAGCACGACCTCGTCGTGATGGGCTCGCGCGGGCGCGGCGCGCTCACCGCCTCGCTGCTGGGGAGCGTGAGCCACTACGCGCTCAACCACAGCCGGGTGCCGGTCCTCATCATCCACACCGAGGACGAGGCGCCCAAGCGCCAGACCACCGCGGGCGTCGACACGACATCCGGCGACCGGAGCGTCGCCGCGGTGCGCGCCGGCGCCCTGAGCGCGGCCACCTGACCGCGACGAGCCAGGGGCCTAACGAGGGTGCGCGTACGGGTGGACTTGCGCCGCATGGCCACCGCCGCTCGCCTCGCTGCGCTCCCACGCCTCGGCGCACCCGTCCGAGCAGAAGTACACCGTGCGTGGGCCCTTCGCGCGCGTGACCGCCTTGGCCCGGTCCACGCGCATCCCGCACACCGGATCGGTGACGCCGCGGCGCTGGGTCAGCCACAGCAGCATGACGAACACCACCAGCCCGATCACGTTGAGCACCAGCTTGTAATCGACCTGCACCGACCCGAAGATGTCGGCTCGGTCGGGTCGCGGGCCGCTCGGCGTCAGCCCCACCAGCGCGAAGGCGCCGGCGACGGCCAGCGCCGCCCCGACCATCGTGACGAACATCAGCGCGGTGATGCGCAGGGCGAACGCGGTGCCGTAGTACTTGCGATAGATGGCGACGATCGGGAGCACGATCAGGTCGGCGAAGAGGAACGCCAGCACCCCGGCAAAGCCGATCCCGCCCGACCACAGCACCGCCGCCAGCGGAACGTTGCCGATCGAGCAGACGAAGCTGAGAACCGCGATCACCGGGCCGACGACGGCGTTCTCGATCGCCGGGATCGGCGCCGGCGCGCTGTGCAGGAACAGGGCGCGGAACACGTCATTGGGGACCTGGGCCACGTAGCCGGCCAGCAGGAAGCCGATGCAGATCTCGCGCCACAGCATCTGCCAGTCGCCCCGGAAGTTGTGAGCGACATCTGACCACGCCGCGACGGAGGTCAGCCGGCGGCGCCAATCGAGCTCCGAGCCGGCGGAGTGGTGCTGATGCCCGGGGTCCGCGTGCTCGGCGTGCGCGCGGGCGTGGGCTTCGAGCTCGCGGCTGACAAACAGCCGCAGCGCGAGCGCCATCAGCACGATCATCACGATCCCGCCGAGATACTCGGCCACCGTGAACTGCCAGCCGAGGAGGATCCACAGCACCAGGCCCAGCTCCCAGACCAGATTGGTGGAGGCGAACTGGAAGGCCAGCGCGCTCACCGCCGAGGCGCCCTTGGCAAACAGCGAGCGGGCGATCGCCACGGCCGCGTAGGAGCACGACGACGACGCGGCGCCCAGGAGGGTTGCCCGCGCGGTAGGGCCTGCTCCCGCCCCGCCCAGCGTCCGCTGGATCCGCTCGCGCGGCACCCAGGCCTGGACCATCGCGGAGATGGCGAAACCGAGCACGAGCGCCCACCACACCTGCCACGCCATGAGCAGGGCGTCCCGCACGCCGTGCCACAGAAAGTCCAGGAGGTCGGTCATGTCGCCGCAGTGTACCCCTAGGGGGTAGTGGTATGCTTGCGCTCATGACCCCCACTCGCGGCTACACCGCCACCAAGGACCAACTGCTGGCGCGACTGAAGCGGATCGAGGGACAGATCCGCGGGATCGAGGGCATGGTCGGGGAGGACCGCTACTGCATCGACGTCCTCACCCAGATCTCGGCGGCGCGAGCGGCGCTGGACAAGGTCGCGCTCGGCCTGCTCGATGACCACGCCCACCACTGCGTCATCGGGGCCGGCACCGCGCAGGAGCGCGATGAGAAGACCGCCGAGCTGATGGACGCGGTCGGCCGGCTCATGCGCCGGGGTTAGCGCGGGCTCGGGGCGCGGGGCGCGGGGGCCGCCTACGACAGCGGACCGGCGGGCGCGGCGACCAGCCGGGCGAACAGCGCGTCGAGCGTCGCCTCCGGGTCACGGC
>JBAQGP010000871.1:0-2205 GCA_049287845.1 Solirubrobacteraceae bacterium
GCCCGGCGCCGCGGCGCACCTGTGGCCGACGGCGCGGGCGCTTGTCGCCGCGATCGACCTGCTGGGGCTCAGACGCGATCTGCTCATGGGCTTCAACGCCGAGTCGGAGGTGAACGCGCACCTCCGGGCGCTCGAGGCCTACTGGGACGGCACGGCCGAACTGCCGGCGTATGCCTCCGACGTCATCGGCAGCCGCTTCGGCGGCGACCGCTACTACGACGACAACGCCTGGGTCGGGCTGGCGCTGGTCCAGCTCGAGCGGCTGCGTCCTGGCCGCGGTCATGCCCAGCGCGCCGAGGCGCTGTTCCGTTTCGCCGCGGCCGGGTGGGACGCTCGCCCGGATGTGCCGCACCCGGGCGGCGTGTTCTGGGTGGAGCAGAACCCGGCCGCCCGGGGCGCCGGCACGGCCAACCACGATCGCAACACGGTCTCCAACGCCCCCAATGCGCAACTCGGGCTGCATCTGGCGCACCTCGCCGGCGGCGAGCGCGACACACGCCGGTTCGCGCGCGCCCAGGACATGTACGCCTGGGTCAACGTCACGCTCGACGCCGGGGCGGATGCCGGCGCGCCGGGGACCGGGCTGTTCTTCGACAAGCTGCGCGGCGACGGCACCGTCGACCACACGCTGTGGACCTACAACCAGGGCAGCATGATCGGCGCCAACGTCCTGCTCGCGCGCCAGGCCGGAGCGGGCCGGGCGGGAGGGGTCTACATGGCGCGGGCCGAGGCGATCGCGGCGAAGGCGCTGGGCCACTACGCCGGAAGCTATGAGCGCCAGCCACCGGCTTTCAACGCCATCCTGTTTCGCAACCTGCTCCAGCTTCACGCCGCCACCGCCGACTCCGGCCTGCGCGAGCGGATCCGCGGCGCCATCGAGGCGTACGCCGAGGCGGCCTGGGCCACACACCGCGACCGTCATGACCGCTTCCCCTTCTCGCGCGGGGGGCCGACGCTGCTGGACCAGAGCGCGATGGTCCAGATCTACGCTCTGCTGGCCTGGGACCCCGACGACTACGGCGCGCTCGCCTGAGCGCACTCACCGCCCCAGCGGTGCGACCACGGACACGTCCCGCGTCGCGGCCGCCAGCCGGCGCACGCGCACCAAGCTCAGCCGCGGCGTGAACACGGCCATCTCGCCGCTGAGCAGCGACGAAGTCACGACATGCCCGGCGGCGGCCGAGACCTCGAAGGACCCGTACGGCGCATGCACCCGCCGCACGACCGCGCCGCTGGCGGCGGCGACCTGCTCGATCGTGCTGCCGTACCCGCTGGTGAGGTAGGCGTAGCCGCCGAGGAAGGCGACGTGCTGGGGCGGAGTGCCGGCGCGTATCCGGAACAACGGGCGGTGGCTGCGCGCGTCGAACACCGACACGTCCGGCCCGGCCGATGACGTGATCCACACACGGCGCCCGTCGGGACTGAACGCGAGGTCGTGCGCCGCGAAGCCCGGACGGAAGCGGCCGATGATGACGGGATGATCGATGTCCGAGGTGTCCACCACCACGATCGTGTGCGCCCGCTCGCCGAGGGCGACCCAGACGCGCCGCTGATCCGGACTTGCCGCGAGGTGATGGGCACCCGCCCCGACCGGCACGGTCGCGGTCACCCGGTCGTCGGTGAGGCGGATGACCGACAGCGTGCCTCGCGGGTCGTCGGTGACGAAGGCGTGGTCGCCGTCGGGGCTGAGCGCGACGATGTGAGGCGAGCTGAAGCCGTGGATCACCGTTGTCACGTGCCAGCGTGGCCCGCTGAGCACCGACACTGTCCCCGCTCCCGGGCTCGAGGCAACGGCGAGGTCGAGCAGGCCGTCGACGTACTCGGGACCGCCCCTGATCGTGATGCGGCCGGTCACCGCTCCCGTGCTCAGGTTGACGACGAACACCCTGTCCGCCGTCTCCGCGGCGACGAGGGCCTCCGCCGGCGGCGAGCCGCTCCCGGCGCGCACCGTGTGCGTGACCCGCCCCGCCGAGGCGACACGCGCGGCGCGGTGGTGGTGTGTGGTGCGAGGCGCCGCTCGATGACGATCGCCGCCACCACCGCACGCTGCGACTGCCAGGGCCGCACACACACATGCGCACCCTTGGCGGCGGCTACCCATACCCGGCGTGCAGGTAGCCGACCCCCGCGTGCGTCGCCGTGGTCCCGTCGGCGAAGTAGGCGGTGACGCGGACACGCGGATACACCGGCGGCACGCCGTACCAG
>JBAQGP010000872.1:0-9831 GCA_049287845.1 Solirubrobacteraceae bacterium
GGCGTGAGCCCGTCCCAGGCCACGAGCGTGAGCGCCTCGCGGTCACGCTCTTTCAGGCGCGCGAGCGCACCCAGGACGCGTCCGTCCGCGATCTCGAGCTCGGCGGGGTCGTAGCCCTCGAGGTGGCCGCTCTGAGCCTTGAGCCACAGCCGCTCGCGCCGCGCGGCGCCTCGCCGCTCGGTTCCGGCGACGTTGCGCGCGACGGTGAGCAGCCACGGCAACGGAGGCTCAGGCACGTCGTCAAGCCGCCGCCAGACGACGAGGAACGTCTCTGACACGATGTCGTCGACCGCCTCCGCAGGCACCCGGCGCCGGGCGTAGGCCCGGACCGCGGGATGGTGCGCACGAAACAGCGCATCGAACCGCGCTCGCCGTGGTGGATCTGGCATACAAGCTCATTGCCGGCAGCGACCGGTGCGTGACACCGTGACCGCTGCGGCCTCCGCAGAGAAAGTGTCGATGTCCAGGCAGGCCGGGAGCCTGGCGGTCAGCTCAGGTGACGCCCGTCGTGCGGTCCACCTCTTCGGGCTCGTCGTACCAGCGTTTGCGCTCGCCGATCCGTGCCCGCAACTTCCATCCACGGGTCTTGGGCGCCTCGTCCATCGCTCCGGCGAGCGCATCGAGGGCGGCGGAAATTCGGCCGGAGCCGGCCGCGGGCACCGCCGTCAATCCTTCGCGCAGCCGACGAAGGTTGAGCTCGAAGGTGTGGTGCAGTGCCCAGTCGGCCCCGGTCAGGCCAGACAGCCGGGATGGTTCCAGCGCGCGGTGATCGCCGTCGGCGACTTCGCAGGCTTCCAGCAGTGCGTAGCAGTCGTTGCGGTCCTTTGCGTTCAGCGCGACGATCTGCAGCTTGCTCATCAACAGGTCGGTCGCCGGCAGGCTGGGTCCGGGTCGGTCAAGTCCATCAGTCAGCGGCAGGGTGTGACACATCTCGAATGACTCGACGAAGACGTCGACCTGCGCCTCGCTGTGAGGATCGTGAAAGAGCAGGCGCCTGCCCCCGCCCAGGGCGTTGAATGTCGTCGCGGGATCCCAGCCGCGCTCGGTGAGCAGCGCCTCGACCTCGCGGCGCTGGCGCCGTCGGATGATGATGTCCAGGTCGCGGTACGGCCGGTCGTAGGCCGACGTGAGGTCGTCTCCGAGAAGCAGGCGGATGCCGACACCGCCCATCAGCCGGATGTCGACCCGTCGATCCTCCGCGGCGGCGCACAGCTCCTGGCCCTCCTGCACCAGACGCCCGGCAAAGGGGGTCCCGGTCGCCATCCCTCACTCACCCCGCGACGAACTGGTGGACGACCCGGTCGGGCCGCAGCTGGATCAGGCAGCCGGAGATACGGCCGGTGTGGTAATCGCTGCCGGGGTTGATGCAGAGCGTGCGCCCGATCCGGGTGGCGCCGGCGCTCTCGTGGACGTGGCCGTGCAGCGCCAGCAGCGGCTGGTAGCGCTCGATCGCCTCGCGGACCGCGGTGGAGCCGACCGGGATCATCTTCGGCGCCGACCCCGACATGATCACCTCGAGATCCTCGGTGAGCGCCGGAGCGGTGTCCAACGACGAGTCATACGGGGGCACATGGAGGTTGAAGATGCAGCGCTCCATGTCGCCGGCCGCGTCCGCGAGATGGCTGATCCGCCGCAGCAACTCCTCCTCGTCGAGCTCGCGGGGCGAGTCAAACGGAGTGCGATTGGCGTACCCGAGCGAGATCATGGTGTGCCCGGCGAACTCGACGACCCGGTCGTCGCAGGGCTCGATCTTGACCGCCTCCTCGATCGCCCGGTCCACGCCCTCGGGGTCGTCGTTGCCGGGCATGACGAAACAGCGCGTCGCGGGCTCCAGGCGCTCGTCGGCCAGCGCCAGCCATTCTCCGAACGTCGCTCGCATCACGTCGGCGAACCACGCCTCCTTCTCGGTCTCGGGCAGCCCGTCAACCCGCGCCACCTCGGCGGGCGTCATGCGGTGGGGGTACATGCCGTTGGCTCGTATCCGATGTTCCATCTCCTCAATGTCGTCACCGCTGACGACGTGACTCTCGCCGAAGAGCTCGACGTGACACTCGTCGCCGTGCGCGACCAGCGGGACGACGACCTTGCCGGTGAGGTCACCGCCCATGACGAGCACCGAGACGTTGTAGGCCGAGGCCGCGCTGAGGAACTTCCGCCACAGCACGTCGGAGCCGTGGATGTCCGAGGCGTAGTACAGACGGGTGGTCTCGCCGTCGGCGCCGCCGTTCTTCCGTCGAAACAGCGCCATGTCAGGCCGCCGGGAGCTCTCGATAGGAGAGGTCGATGTCGATCCCCTGGGTGCGGCGGATGGCCCGGGCCAGGAACCAGACGACGAGCCCGACCACATATACGGCGACAGCCAGCTCGAGCTTCCCGGGATTGTCGCTGAGGCTCGCGCCTGAGCCCGGATCCCACAGCAGCACCGCGATCGCGCCGCTGAAGCCGAGCAGCGCCAGGCCACCGACGAGCGAGAGGAGCGGCACGCCCGCCACCCGGCGCCGATAGGGCGAGTTCTCGACGAGCTCACGGCGGCGGAAGGGCAGCAGAATGCCGGCGACCGCGGTGACGAGCAGCGGGATGGTGAGACCGAGCAGTGCCGACAACGAGCTGAACCACGTGGTGAACGAGTAGATGGCAGTGCTCGCGATGGCCAGGACGAGCATCACGCCGATCGCCCACAGCGGTGAGTTCGAGCGCGAGTCGACCGACGACAGCTTGTCCGGCATCACCCGGTCAAACGACCACGCGAACATGTTGCGGCTGACGAGCAGCAGGGTCTGGGGCAGCCAGACCACGAGTCCGATCGTGAACCCGAGGATGGCGACGATGCCGATGACCGGGCTGCCTGCCGCGATGCCGACGAGCTCGGGGTACGCGGGGGCGCCGGAGGCGAAGCCGTAGGTCGTCGGGTCGGCCAGCCCGAGGCGGGCGCTGAAGTCATAGCCGACGATGTGGCTGAAGGTCGGAACCATGACGAGAAGCACGATGACGGCCAGAAGGACCGCGCCGGGCATCGAATAGATGTGAGTGCGCTTGGCCAGGCGGATCTCTCCGGCGAAGTAGTTACTGGAGAAGATGAAGCCGAAGATGAACCAGAACACCGACACCGCTCGCAGCGTCATGGACCAGCTGAATCCGGTGTGGGCAAAACCCGCCTTGTTCGAGGACCCGACCAGGGATGCAAGCGGATGCACGGCCCCGAGGTGGCGTCCGTAGGTGTTGAAGTTGGCCAGGAAACCGGCGTGATCCTGGAACAGGCCGACGAGCGCCGGCACGAGCACTGCGCCGATCATGAACATGGCAAAGCACGCTGCCTGGATGCGGAAGAACAGCCGGACGCCCCCAACGGCGAACATGACTGCGGAGAGGACCAGGACGACCGTGCCGGTGATGAACAGGCCCCAGTGGGTGGAGAACCAGTTGCCGAAGCTCAGCCAGCCCGACCCCGCACCGAACCCGGCCATGGTGCGCCCGAACGCCCCGAAGCCGTACGCGGCGATGTAGGTCGTGTAGACGCCGATGACGACCGCCAACCAGAAGGAGTAGGAGAAGTTGCCGGCGAAACCCACCGCCGGGTGCAGCGATCGGCTGTTGAACACGTAGTCGCCGCCCGTGCGCGGCATGAGCTGGCTGAGCATCGCGTAGAGAACCGCCCCGGGCAGCCCGAGCGCGGCGGCCACGAGGAACGTCACGAGCGCGTTCGACCCGGGGTAAAGCGCCGCGAACAGCCAATAGAAGGCGAAGGTCAGCGCGACGCTTGACCACAGCAGGTTGTAGAAGAGCGCGTCGCGCGTGCGCCCCTCGCGCACCAGGCCGGTGGCCTTGCGTGTGAACAGGCCGGGCGCCGGTGAGGTGGCTCCGACTGGACGTGCCTGAGGTGCCCTGGTACTCATGTTCTGCCTCCTTGTGTCTGCGCGGGCGCGCCGGCGCGCGCCGGTAGGTCTGGACGGGCCTGCGGCCGGGCCTGCACGGCCTAGCGGCCGGCTCCGGCGTGAAAGGCCATCGCCTCCAGCGCCACCCGTCCGGCGACGAGCGACGTCGTCGGCGTTCCGTCGAGACTCGGCGCCGCCTCCACGACGTCCACCCCGACGAGGCCGTTGTGCGAGACGCCACGGACCAGCTCGATGGCCTCTCGCGTGGTCAGGCCGCCCGGCGAGGGGCAACACGTGCCCGGCGCGTACGCGGCGTCCAGCGAGTCGACGTCGAACGACAGGTAGGTGCCGTTCCCCGAACCGGCCGCCTGCAGCGCCTTGTCCACCGCCCACGCAGTGCCGTGCTCCCAGATCTCCTCCAGCCAGATGATGGTGATGCCGTGTTCGCGGCAGTAGGCGAGCTCGGTGCGGGGGTTCATCCAGCCCGAGATGCCGACCAGGGCGATCTTCGCCGGATCGAAGCCCGCGTCGACCGCGCGAGTGATGGGGCAGCAGTGGTTGAGCTCCTCGCCGCCGACATCAGGCGCGGTGTCCAGGTGCATGTCGATGAGGACGAGGCCCGGGTCGGCAACCTTCTCCTTCACAGCGCGGACGGCCGGGATGGTGATCGAGTGATCGCCTCCAAGCGTCACCGGCAGCGCCCCGGCCTCGAGGATCGCCCCGATGTCAGCCTGGGCACGGGCAAACGTCTTCTCTGCGTTGGCGAGGACGATGTCGCAGTCACCGCAGTCGACCGGGTTGAGCGCCTCCCCAAGATCGAAGTCCAGAGTGGCGTTGTAGGGGAGGAACTGGCAGGAGACCTCTCGGATCCCGCGCGGACCGTAGTTGGCCCCGGTGCGACTGATGTTCGTGGCGTCGAACGGGATTCCGTAGATCGCCGCACGGGCGTCCGCCTCCCGCAGCGCGTCGGCATCGGGCGCCACGTGTGGGAGGCGCATGAACGAACCGATGAGACCTGAATGCAGCAGGCTGCTCCACATGGTCGGATCGACCTGAGGCGTCGTCGACAAAGCTCCTCCTTCAGATGAAAAATCGCTTTTGCAGATGCTTGGCCACACGGTATGCCAAATCGGTTTTGCATGTCAAGCTCCACTTGGGCCCTAAGCTTCCGGCCGTGGGGACGAATGGGCGCAGGATTCGGATCAAGGACGTCGCGACAGCGGCGGGCGTGTCGGTGACGACGGTGTCGCACGCACTCAACGCCAAGGGCCGCCTTCCCGAGGAGACCCGTGACCACGTCCGGCGGATCGCGGAGCAGATGGGCTACCGCCCCAGCCTCGCCGCGCGCAACCTCGGCGGCGGCAAGACCGGTCTGCTCGGCCTCCTCATCTCCCAGCCAAAGGGCTCCGCGGTGCGCTTCTCGGACTTCGCCTACTTCACCCAGCTGATGATGGCGGCAAGCACCTCCGCGATGAAAGCCGGCTACGCACTGGTCCTCACCGCCGCCGAATCCGGCCTCCCGGGCGGCGCGGGCCTGCCTCTCGACGGCGCGCTCGTCATCGACCCGGTGGCCGATGACCCGATGGTGCAGGAGTTGATCGACTCAGCCATCCCGGTCGTGACCACCGGCCGCATCCTCGGCGCCAAGGAGAACCGTCCCTGGGTCGACAACGACCACGCCGCAGGGGCCCGCGCGGTGCTCGATCACCTCGCCCGGCGCGGCGCCCGCCGTATCGCCCTCATGACCAATCCGGCTGTGATGTCCTACACCGTCGACGTCGAGGACACCTACCGCGCGTGGTGCGCCGAGCACTCGATCAAGCCGCTGGTCAGCCGCGTCGGCGCTGATCTGACCGAAAGCGCCGGCTATGCGGCCGCTCGCAACCTTCTGGCCCGAAGCCAGCCCCCGGACGCCATCTACGCCACCTATGACCGAGTCGGACTGGGCGCCCTCCTCGCCGCTCGCGCCGCCGATATCGCCGTGCCCGACGATCTGCTCCTGGCCGTCACAGCCACCGGGAGTAAGAGCGAGCCCACCCGCCCGTCACTGACCGGCCTGAGTCTGTACGCCGACCAGATCGGCATCCGAGCGGCCGAGTTGCTGATCGAGCTGGTCGAAGAGCGCACCCCACCTGCGCTGCACATCACGGTGCCCACGCGGCTCGTGCCCCGGACATCGACCAGGCGCCCCGTGGCTCACTGAACCTTGCACCCCTGGCCGCCGCGGGCGGGAGCGAGGGCAGAGCATCGATCTGAGCGTCGCAGGCCTCGACGAACGCCACCTGAGGAGCAGGAATCGTCGCGCCGCGCCGCCCCCGGTGTCGGCGATCGTCCGCGCGACCAGGCCCGCGGAGGGCACGCCGGCCGTTTTGTGAGTGCAGGACACGCCACGGGTAGTACCCGGCCAGCACCTCAAACGATCGTGGAGGTATCGCGATGGCCAAGGACCATGGACCCAGCGTGAAGAACGACAAGCAGTACGAGGGGCTGCGCAAGAAGGGCATGAGCAAGTCCCGCGCGGCCGCGATCGCCAACACTCCGGACGCCTCCAAGAAGGGCGGGGAGAACTCCCATAGCGGCGGCAGCAGCCAGAGCCGCCGCAGCAGCGGTCCCGGCAGCGGTGGCAATCGCGCTCAGAAGCAGGCTGCAGGCCGCAAGGGCGGCAAGAAGTCAAGCTGAGACCGACCGGCGCCTGATGGGCGCCTGCTCGGGTTCGAGTGACGCGTCGGCTCCGTGCCGGCCGGGAGCAGGAGGTTTGACAACAGCCCATTCCGGCTATCCGCATCACACCGATGGCTTCACCTGCGCAGCGGGGGCGGCAAGCGAGCGTCAACGGGCCGCCACCGGGCCGTCCTGAGTTCGATCCCCGAGTCGCCTACAGGGCCGTCGTCCTCGCCCTGGGCCTCCTCGCGGCCGGCCTGCTGTTCGAGGAGCTGGTTCAGATCGTCATGCTCGTGACGATCGCGCTCGTCGTCGCCGTTCCCCTCGCGGCGTCCGCGACGTGGCTGCGTCGCTTCCACATCCCGCGCGCCCTCGGCGCCGTGCTGTCCCTCCTGGCCGCCGGCGCCGTCGCCGGGCTCCTGCTGGCCTTCGTGGTGCCAACGTTCGTCACGCAGGTCAACGACTTCGTGAACCAGTTGCCGAGCACCGTGGCGCACCTCGAACGGCAGGTCAACCATCTCCTGGGCCTGCGCCGTGGGACCACGACCACGGCGGTGACCCGGTTCGTCAACCGCTATACCCACCACCCCGCCGTCCTGCTGGGCCCGCTCACGACCATCGGCCTCTCGATCGCCACCGCGGTCGGAGCGATCGTCGTGACGCTCATCAGCGCGCTGTACATGGCCATCAGCCCCGACCCGCTGGTCAACGGGCTCGCCCGCCTCTTCCCCGCGCCCCGCCGGCCAGACGTGCTGCGCACGCTGGAGCGGATCCGCGTGGCCTGGCTGGCCTGGCTTCGCGGCGTCGCGCTGGACATGCTGGTGCTCGGCGGCCTGCTGTTCCTGGGGATGCAGATCATCGGCCTGCAGTTCGCCGCCGGTTTCGCGATCTTCTCGGCGCTGATGACGGTGATCCCGAACTACGGATCGGTCATCAGCGCCGTTCCGCCGATCGCCTACGGCCTCACGCAGTCCTTTCACGAGGGCGTGCTGGTGGCGATTGTCTACGTGATCGTCAATCAGATCGAGGGCAACGTTGCCCTCCCGCTCATCATGGGGCGTTCGGTCAGCCTGCATCCCGCGGTCATCGCCGTCGGAGTCCTGGTCGCCGGCACCCTGTTCGGGATCATCGGACTGCTCATCTCGGTGCCGCTGATCTCGCTCACCCTGATCCTCGTCGACGAGCTCTGGATCAAGGCCCACGGGTCCGCCACGGGACCGCTCCACGAGCCGGGAGATGGGGCTTCGTGACCGATCAGGAGATCGAGCGCGGCACGAGGGACATCCCCACCGGGAACACCGATCCGGCGGCCGCTCGCCGGCGAACCCCAGGTGAGCGCGCGATCTACGGCGCCATCCTCCTGGGCGCCGTCCTCGTCGTCGCCGGGCTGGTCGCCCAGCAGCTCGTCTCGCTCATCCTGGTGACGATCCTGACCGTCATCATCAGCCTGCCATTGACGGTAAGCGCCGAGCGTCTGGCCCCCCTGGGGGTGCCCCGCGCCCTCGGCGCCCTCATCGGGCTCGTTGCCGGGCTGGCCGTCGTGGCCGGCGGGCTGTCCTTGCTCCTGCCGCCGCTGATCGATCAGGGTCGCACGCTCATCGCCGATGCGCCGACCCTGCTCCGCACCGCCGAGGTGAAGGTGAGCTCGGTGACCGGCGACCGCCCTGGCCATGTCGCCGCCCAGCTCCAGCACGACCTCAGCACTCTGGTCCGCAACCCCTCACAACTGCTCGGGCCGATCACCACCATCGGGGCCAGCGTGGCCACGGTCATCGGGGGTGTCGTGATCGGAATCATCACCGCCTACTACATCGCCGCGCAGCCCGACCCGCTGCGCGACGGACTTCTCAGCCTGTTCAGCCCCGGGAGGCGGCCCCAGGCCGAGACGACGCTGGAGCGCATCCGCGCCGCGTGGCTGGGGTGGTTGCGCGGGCTCGCCGTCTCAATGGCGCTCATCGGCGTCATGCTCTACGTCGCTCTCGGGCTGATCGTCGGCCTGCCGTTCGCGCTCGTGTTCGCCGTCCTGAGCGCCTGCGCCGAGGTGGTGCCCTACCTCGGGGCGCTGGCCAGCGGCATCCCCCCGGTCGCCTTCGCCCTCACCATCTCGCCGACTCGGGCGCTCGTTGTCCTCGCCATCTACATCCTCGTCCACCAGATCGAGGCCAACGTCATCGGGCCGCTGGTGATGGCGCGCGCCGTGCGCCTGCACCCAGCCGTCATCGCCATCGGCGTCGTGGCCGTGGGCGAGGTGTTCGGGCTGCTCGGGCTCATCATCGCCGTGCCCATCCTCTCGCTCATCACCATCCTGGTCGACGTGCTCTGGGTGACTCCGCAGGGGTGAGCGGGCAGACGTCCGAGGCGGAGCGGCGTCGGTCACTCCTCGTCGCGGCGCACCAGCGGCAGCACGAACCACAGGCCGGCGATCAGGGACGCGGCCAGCGCAGCGACGACCACGGGCGCGGCACCGCCGACGACGACGTCGGAGAGGAGGAGCAAGATGCCGACGAAGCCAAGGCCGAGGCAGGTCATCCCGCCGATCGCCATGTAGTTGCCCACCTGGATGAGGAATGGCTTCTCGCCGTGACGAAACAGCAGCCTGTGATGGATCGGGGGCGCCATGAGCAGGATGGCCGCGACGGCGACGGTCAGCAGGGTCACGAAGTACACCGTGCGCTCGAAGCTGTCCACCCGCTTCCAGCCCGTGTTGAACGGCACGATGAGCAGGAAGGCGAACATCACCTGGATCCCGGTAGCGGCGACGCGCAGCTCGTTCAGGAGCTCCACGGTGTTGCGATCCAGACGCTCTGGCTGGGTCTCGTCCCGTTTGGCCTCTGCCTCGTCCGAGCGCTCTGTCATGAGGGAGCTGCTCCGAATGCGTTCGCGACGGCGGTGCCGCGTCCGCGCAGCTCAGCTCAGCGTAGCGGCGACTCGTCCAGTCCCCGAGTGAGCTCTGCCACCGACTCGTAGACCATCGCCGCGCCCGCCTCGCGCAGCTCGTCGTCCGAGAACCCGCCGGTCACCACCGCGAGCGTCGGTACGCCGGCCGCGGCCGCCGCCTTGACGTCCCAGGGGGTGTCGCCCACCATCACGGCATCGTCGTGAGCGCCTTCGACGCGAGCCAGGGCGGCATGGATCAGGTCGGGCGCGGGCTTGGTGGACTCGACGTCGGCCGACGTCGTCCACGCGTCGGCGAGCTCGCGGGCATCGAGTAGGTCGAGGTAGCGCTCCACCTCGTCCTCTTTGGCGGAGCTGGCCAGCACAACCGTGTGACCGCGTGACTTGAGGGCCTCGATCAGAG
>JBAQGP010000873.1:0-1955 GCA_049287845.1 Solirubrobacteraceae bacterium
GCAGGTGCGGGCGCGGCGGCAGGTGCGGGCGCCACGGGTGCTCCATCCCCGTTGGGAGTCGCGCCGCCCTCCACGGCGATGCGCGCCATCACCGTCCCGACGTCAACCGTCTGGTCGACGTCGACCAGGATCTCGGCCACGACACCGCTCGCGGGTGCCGGCACCTCGGTGTCTATCTTGTCCGTGGAGATGTCGCAGATCGGCTGCTCGGCCTCGATGGCGTCGCCGACGGCCACGCGCCAGCCCACGACGGTGCCCTCGGCGACCGACACCCCCATCTGGGGCATCGTGACGTCGACGAGCGCCTCGGTCTCAGTACGCGAGGAGGTCACGGCACGCCTCCTTCACACGGTCGACGCCGGGGAGCACGGCCTGCTCCAGGGGCGGGGAAAACGGGATCGGGACGTCGGGTGTGGCGACCCGGACGACCGGTCCATCGAGGTCCTCAAACCCCTTCTCGGCGATCAGCGCCGCCACCTGGGCGCCGGCCGCGCACGTCATGTTGGCCTCGTCGACGATCACCACCTTCGAGCACCGGGACACCGAGTCCAGGATCGCCGCCTCGTCGAGCGGCACCAGCGAGCGGAGGTCGAGCACCTCGACGGACGCGCCGTCGAGATCCGCAGTGGCCTCCAGCGCGATGTCGACCATCGCGCCGTACGCGATCACCACCAGGTCATCGCCCGAACGGGCCACCCGTGCCGTGAACGGCGTCTCGTAGATCTCGTCGGGCACCTCGCCCTTGACGCGCCGGTACAGATGCTTGTGCTCCATGAAGCACACGGGGTTCGGGTCGCGGATGGCGGCGTGCAGCAGCCCCTTGGCGTCCTCGGCGGTGGAGGGTGCCACCACCTTGATCCCAGGGGAGTGCATGAACAGGGCCTCGGGATTCTGGGAGTGAAACGGGCCGCCGGAGAACCCGCCGCCGGAGGGCAGGCGGACCGTGATCGGGACCGCGAGGTCCTGGCGGTAGTGCATCTTGCCGGCCACGTTGACGAGCTGGTCAAAGCCGCAGGAGATGAAGTCGGCGAACTGCATCTCGCACACCGGGCGCATGCCGACCACCGCGGCGCCGATGGCGCAGCCGATGATCGCCGACTCGGCCAGCGGCGTGTCCATCACCCGGTCAGTCCCGAACTCGGCCGCAAAGCCGTCGGTGACCTTGAAGGCACCCCCGAACACGCCGATGTCCTCGCCCATCACCAGCACCCGTTCATCGGCGCGCAACTCGTCGCGGAGCGCCGCGGAGATCGCCTGCAGGTAGGTCATCGTCGCCATCAGGCATCGCCTCCCGCCGCACCCGACGCTCCCGGCGCACCCGCCGCATTGGCGTAGCCGCTCCAGGGCGCCTCGCCGTCGTCCAGCGCCTCGGCCTCGCCGGTGGCGAACACGCCTTCCATCACATCGTCCGCCGTCGGCATCGGGCCCGCCAGCGCCTCGGTGGCTGCGCTGTCGATCTCGGCCGTCACCTCGGCGCGCAGCGCGTCGACGTCGACCTCCAGCTCCCGCAGCCGGCGCTCCTGGCGCTCCACCGGATCGCGCCGGCGCCAATCCTCCACCTGCTCCTTGGGGACGTACTTCATGTCGTCGTGGGCGGCGTGGCCGTGCATGCGCATCGTCACCGCTTCGATCAGCGTGGGACCGTCGCCGTCGACGGCGCGCCGGCGCGCGTCGAGCGTGGCCTCGAACATCGCCTCGGCGTCGTTGCCGTCGACGGTGACACCGGTGAACCCGTAGGCCGCGGCGCGCTCGACCGGATCGACGGCGAACTGCTTCTCCAGCGGCGTCGAGTAGGCGTACTGGTTGTTCTCCAGGATGAAGACCACGGGGAGCTTCTGGACTCCCGCCCAGTTCATCGCCTCGTGGAAATCGCCGCGGGAGGTCGAGCCGTCGCCGAACCAGGTCAGCGCGCAGCGGCGCTCGCCGCGCAACTTGAACGCCATCGCCATGCCCGT
>JBAQGP010000874.1:0-2249 GCA_049287845.1 Solirubrobacteraceae bacterium
GGGTAGACGTGGAGGCGGCGGCCAGCGAGGTGTGGCGCGCGCAACGCGCGCTTGACTCCAGCGACGCGCGGGCGGCGTGGGCGCTGGCACAGGTGCCGCTCAACATCGCCAGCCGCGGGCTGCTCCCCGGGACGCAGGCGTCGTGGCTGGAGCCGCGGCGCCAGGAGCTCGCCGACATTCGCCTCCAGGCCCTGGAGGTGATCGGGCGCGCTGGGCTTCACCTCGGCGGAATGCAGCTGGCCTCGGTGGAGCGCGCCGCGCGCACGCTGATCGACTCCGAGCCCTACCGCGAGTCCGGCTACGTGCTGCTGATGGCCGCTCTCGAGGCCCAGGGCAACGGGGCCGAGGGGCTGCGCGTATTCGAGCAGCTGCGCTCGCTGCTGCGCGACGAGCTCGGGATCGCGCCATCGCCCGAGGCCATCCAGGCCCACGAGCGGCTGCTCAATCCGCCGGCGCCGCGGCAGAGCCTGAGCACGGCCGCCACCGCCGCCGAGATCGAGGTGCCCGCCGAGCTGGCCGCGGCCGCCTCGGGCCCCCTGGTCGGCCGCCAGGGCGAGATGGAGCAGCTGGAGGCGTGGTACCGGTCCCCGCCGAACTCCCCCCGGGTGATGCTCCTCGCCGGAGATCCGGGGATCGGCAAGACGCGGCTGCTGGCCGAGACCTCCGTGCGGGCCTTTGCCTCCGGGGCGATCGTCCTGGCCGGTCGCGCCCCGGAGGAGACGCTCGTTCCCTACCAGCCGTTCCTGGAGGCGCTGGGCCACTACGTCTTCCGCGCGCCGCTGGAAGAGCTGCGCCTCGTGGCACGGGAGTACGGCGCCGAGCTGGGCCGTCTGATCCCGGAGCTGCGCCGGCGCGTGCCCGAGCTGCCCCCGCCCGATCCCGGCGACCCCGAGACCGACCGCTACCGGCTGTTCGAGGCGGTCGCGGGGCTCTTGGCCGAGATCTCGGCCGCGGTGCCCGTCCTGATCGTGCTCGACGACCTGCAGTGGGCGGACCGCCCGACACTCCTGCTGCTGCGCCATCTCGCCCGCTCGCCGCACAACGCGCGCGTGTCGATCATGGGCGCCTACCGCGCCGTGGACCAGTGGAGCGAGGGCTTTGACGCCGCGCTCGCCGGACTGCGGCGAGAACGGCTGATGGTCCAGCTCGACGTGGGGGGGTTGCCTGAGGACGAGGCGGTGGAGCTCGTGCGCCTGCGCGTCGGCGGCACCCCGTCGCTGGCCTTCGTCCAGGCGCTGTACCGCGAGACCGAGGGCAACCCGTTCTTCATCGAGGAGATCGTCCGCCACCTCACCGACTCCGGGGTGCGCTCGCAGGATGCCGGCGCGGGCGACCTCGAGCGGGTGGGACTACCCGAGGACGTCCGCGACGTGATCAGTCGCCGTCTGGACCGTCTGGCCCCCGGGTCGATCGAATGGCTGCGGGTGGCCGCGGTGATCGGCCGCGACTTCGACTCCGCCCTGCTCGAGCGCGTCCTGGGCTTCGATGAGGACCGTTTCCTGGCCGCGCTGGAGGACGCACTGGACGCCGGCCTGGTGGCCGAGGCACCGGGCGACCCAGGGCGCTACTCGTTCGCCCACGCCCTCATCCGCGAGACGCTGTACGAGGGGATGTCCTCAGCGCGGCGCGCGCGGGTTCACCGCCGGGTCGGCGTGGCCCTCGAGGAATCTGACCGCGCCCTCCCCGAGAGCCAGATCGGCGCCCTCGCGCTGCATTTCACGCGCGCCGCGGATCCCGAGGACGCCGAGCGAGCGATCCGCTACGGCCTGCAGGCGGGCGAGCAGGCCACGGCGATGCTGGCCAACGAGGAGGCTGCGGCCCACTACTCCCGGGCGCTGGAGGTCCTGGATCGATCGGACCCGGAGGCGCTGCGGCGACGATGCGACCTGCTGCTGGAGCTGGGCGAGGCTCAGGTGCGCAGTGGCGAGCGTCCGCTGTCGTGGGCGACCTTCCGCGAGGCGGCGACCCTGGCGGCCGAACTGGGAGACAAGGGGTCGCTGGCCCGGGCCGCCATCGGGGGCTCCCGCCGTTACGTGCAGCCGCCGGGTGTCGTCGACGAGGAGCTCATCGCGCTGCTGGAGCAGGCCACTGAAATGACCGCCGAGCGCACCGTGACCCGCGTGCGGCTGCTGGCGCGCCTGTGCGGCGCGCTCTACTTCTCCGACCGGCGCGACCGCATGGCCGCCCTCAGCGCCGAGGCCACGGCCATCGCCGCCGAGCTCGACGATCCCCAGGCGATCGCCCTGGCC
>JBAQGP010000875.1:0-1875 GCA_049287845.1 Solirubrobacteraceae bacterium
CTTCAGGCGTGGCCACGGGCCATGGTCAAACGCCCGCCGCGCCGCCGCCACCGCCAGGTCGACGTCCTCGGCCCGGCCCGCGGAGGCGAGCGCCAGCGGCTCGTTGGTGGCCGGGTTCAGCGACTGAAACGTCTCGGCGGCCGCACTGGCGCGAAAGGCGCCGTCGATGTAGTGCTCCTGGGTCCCGTAGGCCTGCTGGGTGGACGTGACCATGGTGACGATCGTATCTGGGCCAAGGCGACGTCCGCGGCGTCGGCGGGTTCGACGCGCGGGCTCCGTCAGTCGATGAGCCCGGCCTGCATGCGCCAGATCGCCAGCCGCCACATGGCCAGCGCGAATCCCACGAGCACCGCCGCGTGCACCAGGTCAGCGCTCACGTACGTCCCCAGCGACACGTCGCGCACCAGCGCGACGCAGTGATAGAGCGGGTTGAACTTGGCGATCACGTGCAGCGCGCTGGGCAGGCTGGAGATGGGAAAGAACGTCCCCGCCACGAGGAACATCGGGGTGAGCACCGCGCTGGTGATGTAGTTGAAGTTGTCGATCGTCTTGGCCACGGCGGCGATGAGCACCCCGAAGGCGGCGAAGCCAAAGCCGGTGGCAAACCCGATCAGCGGCACCAGCAGCATGCCGGCCTGCACCTTGAGCCCGAAGGCGAACCCCACCAACAGCGGCGCCACGCCATAGACGCCGGCGCGCACGGAGATCCACAGGACCTCGGCGGTGACGAGCTCCTCCACGTCGACCGGCGCGGCCAGCAGCGCGTCATAGGTGCGCTGGAACTTCCAGCGGATGAAGGTGTTGAACATCCCCGGAAAGGCGGAGGAGAACAGCACTGCGGTGGCGACCACCCCGGTGGCCACGTACTCGACGTACTTGACGTGGCCGACGGTCTTGACCAGCGAGCCGAACCCCAGCCCGAAGGCCAGCAGGTAGATCGTCGGCTGCACGATCGAGGAGAACGTGGTCGCCTTCCAGTAGCGCTTGAACAGCACCACGTCGCGCATCATCACACCGCCCAGCGCCGCCGGCTCGAGCCGGCGCACGCGGCGCTCGCGGCGCACCGGGGTTCCGGCGCTCTGCGGCACGGTGGTCATCCGGTCCTCCGCGGCGGGGTGGTCATCCGGTCCTCTGCGGCATGGCCGTCATTCGATCTCCTGTCCGGTGAGAGCCACGAACGCGTCCTCGAGGTTGGCCGGCCGGCGCACGCCGTCGGGCGCGTCGCCGTTGAGCCGCTCGGCTCCCAGCAGCGCGACGGCCGGCCCGCTGCGCCGGTAGGGCCACCCTCGCTCGGTGGCCTGCGCTTCCAGGGCGGCGAGCTCCCCCGGTGGCCCGTAGACCTCCAGCACCTCCCGTCCGGCGTGGGTGCTGACCAGCTGCGACGGCGTCCCCTGAGCGATGATCCTGCCCGCCGACATGACGGCCACGGTGTCGGCGAGCCGTTCGGCCTCTTCGATGTAATGCGTCGACATGAGCACGGTGACGCCATCGGCCCGCAGCGAGTCGATCAGCGACCAGAGCTCCTGGCGCACCTGCGGGTCAAGGCCCACGGTGGGCTCGTCCAGCAGCACCATCTGCGGACGGTGGATCAGACCGCGCGCGACCAGCAGGCGGCGGCGCATCCCACCCGAGAGCTCGCGCACGATCGTGTCGGCCCGCGGCCGGAGGTTGGCGATGTCCAGTGCGCGCTCCACGGCGGCGCCCCGCTCGGCGCGGGGCACCCGGTACAGGTGTGCGAAGACGTCGAGGATCTGGCGGGCCGTCAGCTCGACATCGAGGTTGTCGAGCTGGGGCACGACGCCCATGGCCATCCGGGCCTGCTTGGACTCGCGCGGCAGGGTGTAGCCGAGGACCTCGATGCTGCCCTCGTCGGCC
>JBAQGP010000876.1:0-4146 GCA_049287845.1 Solirubrobacteraceae bacterium
GGGTTTCAGTGGGCCGCGGGGCTCCTCGTCGCGCTCGTCTTCCTGCTGTTGCCCAACTGGGTCGGCAACAACATGATCTCGATCCCGCGCACCCACGGCTCGCTCGTCTACCAGGCGCGACTGCGCAACGGCATGAGCGACCTCGTCACGCGCTTCGGGGGCGCCGGCAAGGTCCTGGCCTGCGGCAGCGTGATGACCGAGGGCTTCCAGGTGCCGATGGTGGCGTTCGTGCTCGACGTGCCGACGACCCGCATCGAAGCGCCGCCGGCGAAGGGGGGCGCCGCCCACGCCGAGGCGGCCTCCGAGGCTCCCAACCTCATCCTTCAGGCGCGCGATACCCGCTCGGCGCACCTGCTGCCGTTGCTGAGCACGTGGCCGACCGTCCGCTACCACTACGCCGGCACCGTGGGCCCGGTCCACATGTTCACCCAGGGTTGCTCAGGGGGATCAGCGTGAACTCCGGTCTGACTCACCCCGCCCGCTGATGGCCACCGCTACCGCGCCGTCAGCCGGGGCGCAGTCCCCCGGCTCGAGAGTCGCCGACGCCGAGCCGCGCCTGCCCGACCGGCTCGCCGGCATCCCCGCGTGGGTGTGGGTCGCCGGCGGACTGACGCTGCTGATGGCGATCTCCGCCTTTTTGCGCACCCGCTACATCGGCGGCGAGTTCTGGATGGACGAGGGGATCACGACCGGCATCTCGCTGCACCCGATCACACAGATCCCCGGCGTCCTGCGCTACGACGGCAACCCGCCGCTGTATTACATGATGCTGCACGTCTGGATGTCGGCCTTCGGAACCTCGGAGACCGCCACCCACGCGCTGTCGTTGGTGTGCGGACTGCTCACCATCCCGGCCGGCGGCTGGGCCGGCTGGAGGCTGTTCGGCGCTCGTACCGGGGTCTACGCGGCGGTCCTGTTCGCGTTCAACGCCTGGCTGACGGCCTACGCCCAGGAAACCCGGATGTACGAGTTCATGGGGCTGCTGGGTGTCCTGGCCACCGCGGGGTTCCTGCTGGGCTTCGTCCACCGCCGCCGCCGCTACCTGTTCCTGTTCGCCGCGGCGCTGGCGGTCATGCTCTACACGCACACCTGGGGGACGTTCTACTTCGCCGGCACGGCGGTGGCCCTGATCCCCGCCCTCATCGCCTCCGAGGACCGCCGCGGCCTCATCCGCGACGCCGCGTTTGCCTTCATCGGCGCGGGCATCCTCTACCTGCCCTGGGTCCCGACGCTGCTCTACCAGGCCGCCAACACCGCGGCGCCCTGGGACAACGTCCCCCGGTTCGGCGCCCCCATCCTGCTCTCGCGCGATGTCATCGGCGGCGACCGGATCACGATGCTGCTCATCGTCCCGGCGGCGGTGGGCATCGTCCCGCTGCTCGGGCGCGGGCACCGGCGCTCGCGCGAGTGGGTGATGGCGTGGACGCTCGTGGCGATCCCGCTCGCGACACTGGGGATCGCCTGGCTGGAGTCCCAGGTCAATCCCGCGTTCGTTGCCCGCTACTTCGCGCCGGTCATCGGCGCGATCCTGCTCCTCATCGCCTGGGGCTGTTCCCGCGCCCGGCTGCTGGGCGTGGTGGCGATCGTGCTCGCCGTCGCCTTCCTGGCCAACCCCAGCTCCTACACGCCGCAGTACAAGTCCGACATGCGCGACATCGGCGCCGAGATGACCCCCTACCTCCAGCCCGGCGACCACGTCGTGGTGGGACAGCCCGAGGAGACGCCGCTGGCCTGGTATTACCTGCCCGGCGGCCTCCGGTTCGCCAACACCGCCGGCCTGGTCTCCGACGCGCGCTACATGGACTGGGTCAAGGCGCTGCGCCGGCTGACCAACACCAGCCCGCAGACGACGCTGACGCCCATCGTCGACGCGATGAAGCCCGGCCAGCACCTGCTGTTCATCCGCCCCTTGACCGAGGGCGCCCAGAACTGGGAGGCCCCGTGGACGGTGATGGTGCGCCGCCGGTCCGCGCAATGGGGCCAGCTGCTGCAGGCTGACGTGGACCGCGGAGTCCTGCGAACCGTAGCCGTGGCGCCCCACCACTACCGAGGCGCCTGCTGCGTGGGCAACAGTGCGGTGCTCTATCAGAAGGTCTCCTGACGGCGGCCGTCCGCCCGCGTCCGCCACTGTGATGACGACAGCCACCCCTCAACGACCCTTCGCCTCGATGCTCGAGGTCCCCGAGATCCTCGACGTGCGGGCGCCGCGCTGGTTGGCGCGGCTGCCCCGATGGCTGAGCGTGGGCAGCGCACTGGTGCTGCTGCTGGCGGTGTCGGCGTTCATCCGCACCCGCACCCTGAGCGGAGAGCTGTGGTTCAACGAGGCCGGCGCCGTGGGGATCGCCTCGCACCCGCTCGGCTCATTGCTGGGCGTCGTGCATCGTGCCGGCGCCGCGCCCCTGTACTACCTGCTGCTGCACGTGTGGATCGACCTGTTCGGATCCGGGGAGACGGCCACCCATGGCCTCTCGCTGCTGCTGGGGTTGTTGTCGATCCCGGTCGCGATGTGGACCGGATGGAGCCTGGCCGGCCCACGGGCGGGGGTCTTCGCCGCGATCCTGTTCGCCTTCAGCTCGTTTCTCACGCGGTATGCCGAGGAGACCCAGCCGTATGAGCTGATGGTCGTTCTGGGGCTGGTGGCCACCGCGGGGCTCGTCCACGGGTTCGTGCACCGCCGCCGCGCGTACCTGTGGGTGTTCGGCGTCTGCCAGGCCCTCATGCTCTACACCCAGGGCTCAGCCCTGTTGTACTGGCTGGGGGCGGCGGTGGCGCTGGTGTTCGTGTGGCGCTCGGTGCCCGACGGGCGTGCGGGCTTCCTGCGCGATGCGGCGCTCTGTTTCGGCGGCGCGACGATCGTCTTCCTGCCCTGGCTGCCGACCGCGATCGATCAGATCGCGCATGCCACCAACCCGTGGCACTACACCCCGCTGATGGGGGCGACGGTGCCCAGTCAGCTCCTGGGCTCAGAGCGGGTCGACGTGACGCTGCTCATCTGCGTGGTCATCGCCGTCGCGCCGCTGGCGGCGCGGGCGCGGCGGCGCACTCCGGAGGCCGCGATGTTCTGGGCCCTGCTCACGATTCCGGCGGTGGCGCTGGCGGTGGGGCGGATCGCGGGGTTCTTCGTCCCCATCTGGGCGTGGCGCTATTTCGCGCCCATCGTGGCGCCGCTGCTGCTGCTGGGCGCGCTGTCCGCGGCCCGGGCGCGGATCGTGGGCCTGGCCGCCATCATCTTCTGCGTCGCCTTCCTGGCCAACGCCGGGTCGTTTGCCCCGTCGTTCAAGAGCGACATGCGAGACATCGCGGCCGAGATGACCCCGTTCCTGCATCCCGGCGACCTCGTCGTCCTGGGCCAGCCCGAGCAGGCGCCCCTGGCCTGGTACTACATGCCCAGCGGGCTGCGGTACGCCAGCACGCTGGGGGCGACCACGGACCCCTCGGTCATGAATTGGATGGGGGCGATGAGCCGCCTGCAAGATGCCGATCCGCGGGCGACCCTGGGCCCTCTGGTTGCTAGTCTCAAGCCCGGACAGCAGCTGCTCTACGTGCGTCCGTTGACCGAAGGCGCCAAGAACTGGAGCGCGGCGTGGCCGGTGCTCGTGCGCCGGCGCTCCGCCCAGTGGGGCCAGCTGTTAGCGGACGATCGTGCCAACGGAACGCTCAAGCCGGTGGCCATCGGCCCGCAGAACTATCGCGGAGCCTGCTGCGTGGCCGACAACGCAGTGCTCTACCAGAAGCCCTCCTAACCCCAGCCAACATGACCGAGACCAACCCCTCCGCCGCCGCCCTCGGCGCCGACATCACCGCCGAGCATCCGGTCGTGGTCCTGGGCGCGGGGCCGGCCGGCCTCACCGCCGGCTATCTGCTGGCCAAGCAGGGCAAGCCGGTGATCGTGCTGGAGTCGACGGAGTTCGTGGGCGGCATCGCCCGCACCCAGGTCCGCGACGGCTACCGGTTCGACCTCGGCGGGCACCGCTTCTTCACCAAGGTCAAGGAGGTCGACGACCTCTGGCACGAGATCATGAAGGAGGAGTTCCTCAAGCGCCCGCGCAAGAGCCGGATCTACTGGAACAACAAGTTCCTGGAGTACCCGCTGCAGGGCATGGACGTGATCAAGAAGCTGGGGCCGGTCGAGCTGACGCGCTGCCT
>JBAQGP010000877.1:0-7600 GCA_049287845.1 Solirubrobacteraceae bacterium
GTCGCGCAGGGCGCGCAGGTCGGCCGGGGTCAGGCGCTCGAGGTGGGAGAGCTCGTGGGGCTCGCGCCCCAGCAGGCGGGCCAGCTTCAGTACCTCGGCGCGGGCCTGGAGCCGCTCGGCGGCGCGGCTCATCCGACGATGCGCTTGATGGGGCCGCGCAACAGGCGCGGGACGTGGCTCAAGGCCCGCTCGCCGGCCTCGGTGAGCGCGGCTGCCTGACGGTGCCGGGCGTCGGCGACCGCGGCCGCGAGGTCGGCGAGCTCCTGATCGGAGAGCTGGTCGCGCAGGGCGTCGGAGACGGAACCCCGCAGCTGCGCGGAGAGCGCATTGAAGGCATCGTCGGGCACGTCCTGACCGCCTACCCGCTCACGATGATGCGGCGTCGGGGCGTGTGGTCAGGGTGGGCACGGCCGCGTAGTATCGCGAACCGATGCGCGCGCTCGTCTCCCACCCAGAGCCCCCGTACGTCGAGCTGGCGCAGGTGACCGAGCCCGAGCCACGCTCGGACCACGCCGTCGTCTCCGTCCAGGCGATCAGCCTAAACCGCGGCGAGGTCCGGCGGCTGGAGGCCATGGCACCCGGGACGATCGCCGGCTGGGACCTGGCCGGCACCGTGACCTCGCCGGCCACCGACGGCAGCGGCCCCGAGGCGGGGACGCGGGTGGTCGGGCTCAAGAAGGTCGGCGCGTGGGCCGAACAGGTCGCCGTCGCGGCGGAGAACCTGGCCGAGCTGCCCCGCGGGATCTCGTTCGAGCAGGCGGCGACCTTGCCCGTCGCCGGGCTGACCGCTCTGCGCTCGCTGGAGATCGGCGGCTTCGTGGTGGGCAAACGGGTGCTGATCACCGGCGCCAGCGGCGGCGTGGGACGGTTCGCCATCCAGCTCGCGAAGCTCGCCGGCGCGCACGTGACCGCCGTTGCCCGCCGCACCGAGGGCCTGGCCGCCCTGGGCGCCGACGAGATCCTGCCCGAGCTCTCCAGCGGCGGGGACACCTTCGACGTCATCCTCGACGCCATCGGCGGACCGGTGCTGGGGGCCGCGCTCCAGCGCGTGGCGCCGAGGGGCAGCGTGATCAGCTTCGCCGCCACCGTCGCCGAGCCGGTCAACTTCCCGACCCGGGAGCTGTTCTCGCGCGCCCCCGGCGCCCAGCTGCACGGCCTCTACATCTTCGACGAGCTCGAGCACACCCGGAGCGCATCCGCCGACCTGCGGCGGCTGGCCGATCTGGTGGCCGGGGGTCGGCTGGACACCCAGGTCGGCCTGACCCTCGAGTGGACCGAGGCGGCCACGGCCATCCAGGCGCTGCTGGAGCGGCGGGTGGCGGGCAAGGCCGTGCTGACGGTCGGCTGACCTCCCGCGACGTTCGTCGCCCCGGTAGATGGCGCATCGGGGCTACCGGCGGGTAAGGACCCAGATTGCACGCGATTCCCGTTGCCAGGGAGGCGGTCAGGGGCTCGTCAGGGGGGGCCGGGCAACGTTGTTGAGCGTGGATTAGGTCGGTCGGTGCTGCGCCCACCCGCTCGCATCGGAGCCGAGATGGGATTAGGCTGTGCGATCTGGGAACACGAACCTCTGGAGGAGGATTCAGTGAGTAGATACGTCAGGCCGTGGGCAGCGGGGCTGCTCGCGGTATTCGCTGCAGGCGCTATCGCCGCCTGCGGTGGCAGTAACTCGTCGTCGAGCAGTAGCACCTCGGCGGCCGCCGCCAGTAGCGGCACCAGCTCGGGCACCAGCACGGGCGCCAGCACCGGCAGCTCCGGTGGCAAGGCCGGCGGCACCATCACCATCGTCTCCGGTACGCCGCCGCAGTCGGCCGATCCGGGCCTCGACTTCACCACCCAGGGCAACGAGCTCGAATCGGTGATCGACACTCCGCTGCTGACCTTCAAGCGCGGTGTGGAGGGCGCCGGCGGGAGCAGCATCATCCCCGCCCTGGCCACCGCTCTGCCCGTCGCCTCCAACGGCGGAAAGACCTACACGTTCACGATGCGCTCGGGCCTGCACTACTCCACCGGCGCGCCGATCAAGGTCTCGGACGTCATCACCGCGCTGGAGCGCGACCTGAAGATCCCGTGGCAGGCCGCCTCGTTCATCAGCGGCTACATCAAGGGCGCGGACGCCTACGCCAAGGGCAAGGCCAAGACGATCTCGGGCGTCACCGCCGACAATGCGAGCGGCAAGCTCACCGTCAACCTGGTGGCGCCGTTCAGTCCGATCGTGGACATCTTCGCGCTGCCGGGCACCGCTCCCGTTCCGTCCAACACGCCGGCCAAGAACCTGGCGTCCCAGGGCACCATCGGTGACGGTCCCTACATGTGGAGCAAGATCGACCCGACGCACAGCTACACGCTGGTCCAGAACCCGAAGTTCGACGTCCCCGGCCTGCCCAAGGGTCATGCCGCCACGATCGTCTACAACGTCAACTCCAACGTCCTGGCCAACGCCGAGCAGGTGCTCAACAACCAGGCCGACGTGTTCGACCCCGGTGACACCCTGCCGCCCTCGATCCTCCAAAAGATCAAGACCTCGGCGACCGGCCGCTACAAGACGATCCCGCTGAACTCCAGCTGGTACTTCTGGTTCGGCGTCGAGAAGCCGCCGTTCAACAACATCTACGCCCGTGAGGCCGTCATGGCCGCGACTGACGACCGGGCTCTCTCACGGCTGGACTCCGGGTTCATGACACCCGATTGCCACATGATCCCGTTCGGGATCCCGGGCCACTCCAGCCCGTCCGACTGCCCGTTCCACAACCCCAACGGGCCGCCGAACATGACGCTGGCCAAGCAGCTCATGGCCAAGTCCGGCATGAAGGGCCAGGCGGTCACCATCTACGGCGAGGAGCGCAGCCCGCGCCGGCAGTACCTGGACTACTTCGCCGGCGTCCTGAACTCGCTCGGGTTCAAGGCGACGGAGAAGGTCGTCAACTCCGGCGTGTACTTCACGACGATCGGCGCCCCGACCCTGAAGCCGCAGATGGGCTTCGGCGACTGGAACCAGGACTTCCCCGAGCCGTGGGACTTCATGCAGCTGTTCGCCGGCAACGCCGGATCGACGCTGAACTACGGCTACGTGAATGATCCGCACTACAACCAGCAGGTCGCGTCGCTCAGCGCAAAGGCGACGCCGAGCGTGGCAAGCCAGTGGGCCGCGCTTGACAACTACGCGGTCAGCAAGGCCTACTACGCGGCCTATGGCCACGAGGCCAAGGTCAAGTTCTACTCGGACAAGTTGGACTTCAACGCGGGCGTCATGTCCGTGGAGTATCTGACCGACCTGACGAGCCTGCAGCTCAAATAAACAACGTGCGATCGGCCGGGAGGCGCCACTCCTTGTGGCGTCCTCCCGGCCCGCTCGCCGGCATCCGGCTATAAGCTCCCCACGACTCAATGGCTCTCGATCCCGTTCCCATTTCTGGTGATCCGGACGTAGCGGTTGTACCGCCCGCCGGCGGGGGTGGGCTACTGGTCGGCGAGCTTCCTGAGAAGGATCCATGGTCAGAAGGGCACCACGCCCCGGCGATCGGGCCGTGGCGTCTGGCGGGCCGGCGCCTGCGGCGCAACAAGGTCGCGCTGGTCTTCCTGGGACTGTTCATCGTGCTGGTGGCCATGTGCCTGCTCGCGCCGGTGTACTCGCACGACATCGCCCAGATCGGGCCCAACACCAACAACGTGACCGGCACGATCAACGTCCGCGGGCACTCTGAGAACGTCGTGTCGCTCGACGGCGTGCCGATCGGGCCGACGTTCACGCGCCACTACTTCTTCGGAGCGGACACCAACGGCCGCGACCTCGCCGTCCGGCTCCTCTACGGCGGTCGCACCTCGCTGCTCATCGGCGGGGTCGCCACCCTCATCATCATCATCTTCGGCACGCTGGTCGGGCTTCTCTCCGGCTACCTGCGCGGTCCCGTCGACGCGGTCCTCAGGTGGCTGATGGAGCTCGTCTGGTCCTTCCCGCCGGTCATCCTCGGCGTCGTCGTGGGCACCGCCCTGGCCTTCGGCGGGATCGGCCCGATCTCGGGCAACTCGCTCCTCATCCCCACCCTCATCATCGGGGGGATCTATGTCCCCTACCTGGGTAAGCCGATCCGCGGCGAGGTCCTGCGCCTGCGCGAGCAGGACTTCGTGGACGCCGCGCGCGTGGTGGGGATCAGCCCGTGGCGGATCATGTTCTCCGAGATCCTGCCCAACGCCGCGTCCACGATCACGGTGTTCGTGCCGATCATGCTGGCCAACTCGATCCTGCTCGAGGCCTATCTCTCGTTCTTGGGGGCGGGCGTGCAGGCGCCCAACGCATCCTGGGGCACGCTGATCTCGGACGGTCTCCCGTACATCTCGACCACCCCCACCTTCTCGCTGGTCCCCGGGGCGATGCTGGTGCTCACGGTGCTCAGCATCAACATCGTCGGCGACGGCGTGCGCGACGCGCTTGACCCGCGCGCACAGGTACGGATCAAGACCTGATGGGCCGCTTCATCGTCCGGCGTTCGGTGTCCGCCCTCGCGCTTCTGCTCGCCACGTCGTTCCTGGTGTTCAGCTTCTTCGAGCTGATCCCCAACTACAACCCGGCGCGGGCCATCGCGGGCCGCAACGCCAACCAGACAACGGTGAACCAGGTGGCCAAGAAGTTCGACCTCGACAAGCCGTTCTACATCCAGTACGCCAACACCATGAAGCTGGTCTTCACCGGCCAGGTGATCGACTACCAGAACGACCTCAACGTCGTCGACCAGTTTCGGCAGAGGTTTCCCGTGACCCTGTCGCTGGTCATACCGGCGGCGATCATCTGGTTGGTGATGTCGGTCCTGCTCGGCTCCATCAGCGCGCTGCGGGTGGGCCGATTGACCGACCGCGCGGTGATGGTCGCGGCGATCGTCGGTGTCTCGGTTCCGATCTTCCTGCTCGCTGCGCTGCTGCTCTATCTGTTCGCCTACAAATGGTCAGTGTTCCCCAACACCGGCTACACGCACTTCGGGACCAGCCCGACGCAGTGGGCGTACCACCTGATCCTGCCGTGGATCTCGATCGCCGTCCTGAGCATCGGTTTCTACTCACGTGTCCTGCGCTCGAATCTGCTCGACACGGTCAACCAGGACTACGTGCGCACGGCGCGGGCCAAGGGCCTGTCGCAGCGCCGGGTGTTCACGCGCTATGTCCTGCGCAACTCGCTGATGCCGATCGTGACTCTGTTCGGCCTCGACTTCGCGCTGCTGCTGGGCGGCGCGGCGCTGGTCACCGAGACCGTGTTCAACCTTCCCGGGATCGGGCAGTTCGAGGCGGGCGCGATCGGCAACCTCGACGTTCCCCCGATCCTGGTCGGTGCGATCTTCACCGCGTTCTTCGTCGTCGTGTTCGGCGCGATCGTCGACGTCCTCTACGCCGTGCTCGACCCCCGGGTCCGGCTCACCGGCTGACCATGACTGCTCGCGGAGACGATCACTGATGGCCGAGCACCTGCTCGAAGTGGATGAACTCCAGGTGTCGTTCGTGACCGAGGACGGCGTCGTGCGCGCCGTCGATGGTGTGTCGTTCACGCTCGATCGCGGTGAGGTCGTGGCCATCGTGGGCGAGTCGGGATCAGGGAAGTCCGTGACCGCGATGACCCTGATGGGACTGACCCGAGGGCCCAACTCGCGCTTCGCCGGGTCAGCGCGCCTGCGCGACCAGGAGCTCGTCACCGCGACCGAGGACCAGCTCCGGCGCATTCGGGGTGAGGAGATCGCGATGATCTTCCAGGACCCCATTTCGTCGCTGAGCCCCGTCCACCGGATCGGCGACCAGATCGTGGAGCAGATCCGCGCTCACGAGAAGATCTCCAAGGCGGCCGCTCTGGACCGCACCGTGCAGCTCATGGAGCGCGTCGGGATCCCCAGGGCCGCCGAGCGCGCCCGGGCTTACCCGCACGAGTTCTCCGGCGGCATGCGCCAGCGCGCGATGATCGCGATGGCACTGTCACTGTCGCCCAGCGTTCTCATCGCCGACGAACCGACGACGGCTCTGGACGTCACCATCCAGGCCCAGATCCTGGAGGAGATTCGCCAGCTGAGCCGCGAGAGCAACAGCGGTGTCATCTTCGTGACACATGACCTCGGGGTCGTCGCCGACATCGCCGATCGCGTCGTGGTCATGTACTCCGGCCGCGTCGTCGAGCAGGGCACCCTCAACGAGATCTTCTACGACCCCCAGCACCCGTACACGTGGGGTCTGCTCGGCTCGGTGACGCGGATGGACCGCGAGCCTCCGCACCGGCTCCCCGCCATCCCCGGCCAGCCTCCCTCGCTGGTCAACGCCCCCACCGGGTGCCACTTCCGGCCCCGCTGCCCGCACGCGTTTGACAAGTGCGGGGAGGTGCCGCCGCTCGAGTCCCACGTGAACGACGACCCCCGCCACCTCGACCGCTGCTGGCTGGACGTGTCGGAGAAGCGCACGCGCCGCGAGGTCGAGGAGGGCCGCATCGGACTCGGCACGGGATCGGTGGCCGCATGAGCGAGGGCACCGCCGCCACGGAGGCGACGCCGCCGGCGGACGCCAAGGCACCGCTGCTGGAGGCTGAGCACGTCCAGCTCTACTTCCCCATCAAGCAGGGCGTGCTGATCGACCGCACCGTCGGCCATGTGCACGCCGTCGACGACGTGTCGATGGGCCTCAACGAGGGAGAGACACTGGGGGTGGTGGGCGAGTCGGGGTGCGGCAAGAGCACGCTGGCACGCTGCTTCGTTCGGCTGCTGGAGCCGACGAGCGGCGCACTGCGCTACCGCGGCCAGGACATCACGCACCTCGGCCGCAAGGCGCTGAACCCCCTGCGCCGCGAGGTCCAGCTGGTCTTCCAGGACCCGGTCTCCTCGTTGAATCCCCGCAAGCGGGTCGGGCAGATCGTGGGCACGCCGCTGCGCCTGCACGGCGTGCAGGGCGGCAAGGTGGAGGAGCGCGTCCGTGATCTGCTCGGACGCGTGGGCCTGAACCCCGAGCACATCAACCGGTTCCCCCACGAGTTCTCCGGCGGCCAGCGCCAGCGGATCGGCATCGCCCGGGCCCTCGCCGTCGAGCCGCGGCTGATCGTGCTCGACGAGCCCGTGTCGGCGCTCGACGTCTCGATTCAGGCACAGGTGGTCAACCTCCTGGATGACCTCCAGGACGACCTGGGCCTCTCCTACGTGTTCATCGCCCACGACCTGTCGGTGGTGCGCCACGTGTCTGACCAGATCGCGGTCATGTACCTGGGCAAGCTGATGGAGCTCTCCCCGGCCAGGGAGCTCTACACCAGGCCGATCCATCCCTACACCGAGGCGCTGCTCGAGGCCATCCCGATCCCGGACCCCGAGGAGAACAGCCGGCGGGAGCGCAATGTCCTCGGCGGGGAGCCTCCGAACCCGATCAACCCCCCTTCGGGCTGCCGCTTCCACACCCGCTGCCCGCACGCCACCGAGGTGTGCACCGCCGTGGAGCCGCCGTTGGCCGAGTACGCGGACGGACATGTGGCGGCCTGCCACCATCCCCGCAACGTCACCGCCGCGGACGTCTCGGCTGCCACGCGCTCGCCGCTGAGCCCGCTGAGCGCGGGTGAGGAGATGCCGTCGGCCAACGGAGCGGCGAGTGCTCC
>JBAQGP010000878.1:0-1922 GCA_049287845.1 Solirubrobacteraceae bacterium
GTCTAACGCCGGGCGCCCGGCGCCCCGGCGGTTTGGCCGTCGCGGCTGGCGGGTGGCCGGCGGTCAGTCGCCCAGGGAGAGGTCCAGGCCCAGGGCGCGAAGATCGCCGACTCCGCCGCCTGAGATACGGACGACGTCGGTGCGCCCAGCTCGGCGCAGCAGGCTGGCGGCGAAGGCGGCGCGCATGCCGGCGGCGCAGGCCACCGCCGTCGTGCGGCCCTGCTGCGGGAGAACGATCGAGTCGACGTCGCGCAGGCGGTGCAGCGGCACATGGTGAGAACCGGGGATGTGACCGGCGATCCATTCGCTGGGCTCGCGGACGTCGACGAGGTCGACGGAGTGGTGGCGCAGACCGTCAGCGAGCTGCTCGAGATCCCAGGAGTCTGCACGGGCGACAGGGACCGAGTGGCGGCGCCACTCCTTGGGGTCGGCGATCGAGACGCCCTCGAGGTTCCAGAAGCCGACGGCTTGCAGCGCTGAGGCCATGCGGTGCGCATCGGCCGCGTCGCCGGCGACGATCACCACCGGCGCCGCGGGGTCAAGGGCCCACCCGGCGCGGGTCCCCACCCCCGCCGCGGACACGGGCAGGTTGATCGAGCCCGCCACGTGGCCCGCATCGAACTCCGCGGGCACGCGGCTATCGAGCACGGTCACCCCGGTCCCGAGCAGCGAGAGCAGGGCGTCGCCGGTCAGCACGCCCGGCTCGGGCGGCGAGACCCCGCCGGATTGGCGGTTGAGCTCGACGATCCGTGCGATGTTGGGCGGACGCGAGGGCAGCTCGGCCGTGAGACCCTCGACGAAGCTGCTCTCGTCGAGGCCGAGAAGCGGGTTGTGGCGGCGTTCGAAGCCGATCGTCGAGCTCGCCTTGCCGCTCAGGCCGCTGCCGCCGCACAGCGAGCCGCCGATGTGAGCGGGCCAGACCTCGACGTGGTCATGGAGGTCGAGCAGCCGGTGCAGGCTGGCGTGCAGATCGTGAGCCCCTGCTCTCGCCTCCACCGCGAGATCGGGACGCGCGACGTCACCGACGAGCAGCGAGTCGCCGCTCAGCAGCATCCACGGATCTGGACCGCGGCTGAGATCGGACACGAGGAATGTCAGGTGCTCGGGCCGGTGCCCCGGTGTGGCCAGCGCCGTGACGCACACCGAGCCGGCGATGATCTCGTCGCCGGCCTCGATCACGTCGGCGGCGCCGTCCTCTCGGGGGCCCGGCCGGTATGGGCGCGCCCCGGTGGCCTGGGCCAAGCGCAGCCGCCCGGAGACGTGGTCGGCGTGGTCGTGGGTGTCGAGCACGTGGGCGATCCGCAGATGCTCGGCCTCGGCGATCTGGAGGTAGGGCGCGATGTCCCAGCGGGGGTCGACGACGATCGCCTCGCCTGCATCCGCAAGGAAATAGGAGGCGCAGCCGAGGTCGTGATAGAGCACTTGACGAAACAGCAACAGCGGTCCTTTCAGCGCGGCCGCGGCACCGCACTACTCGTCGAAGTCGAAGTCCTTGGGCGGGCGCTGCTCGAACCACAAACGATCGTGGTCGGGCGTGTCCTGGAGAAACTCGGGCGTCTCCTCGAGCACGTCCTCGTCGTCACCGCCCTGCTCGCGATGCTCCTCGGCGGCGAGTGCGTCCTCGACGTCGTACTCGGCGGTCTCGGGGCCGGAGCCGCTCCTGGGCGGCGGCGCCGCCGGCGGTGCGGGCGCCGCAGGGAACGGCTCGTGCGCGACCCCGCCCTCGAAGGGGTCCTCCGCAAGCGGATCGTGGACGTCGTCGAAGGCGGCGGCCTGAGGTGCGAAGAATCCGGGTGGGGCGGGCGCGGGCTCCGCCGGAGGCTCGTCGTAGACGGCCTGGGGGCCGCTGTCGCCCGCCGGCTCCTGCAGGGAATCGTGCGACCATTCCTCATCGTCCACGTGGTCGTAGGCCGTTCCAGCGT
>JBAQGP010000879.1:0-12806 GCA_049287845.1 Solirubrobacteraceae bacterium
ACGGGCATCCGAGCCCGTCGTCAAACCGGGAGTGGATGCACCTCGGGATCAAGGGCACCTCACTCACAACCAAGAACCCTTCTGGAACGGCGACGCCACCGACCGGGGCGAGGCTCACCGCGACGGACGACGACCAAGACGCGTCCGTCCCTGAGCAGCTGTTGTCTCATGCCAGCGTTTGATCTCTGGTCTGAGCCAGAGCATCGGCCGGCCGCGGCCGAGGTCGACGACCGGACGCGGCATGTCCGGGTAACGGGTCTGGTACTTGCTGACGGTGTTGCGGTGGCTGAGACCGAGGATCTCGGCCACGTCGTGGGCGTCGATCAGATCGTCAACGAGCACGCGTCGCGGCATCAAGAAGAGACTACGCGGGTGGCCAGATAGGTGGCGCACCTGTAGTCAATTCCGTCCGACGCGGAAGGTAAGATTTGCAGGTAAATACAAAGCGGCCCCGGCGGTGTTGCAGCACCCCGGGGCCCGGCCGAGACCTAGATGGAGGTCACGACGATGAAAGCCTACGCCTCTGCGGAGACGGCGCCAGTGGTGCCGCTTCGCGCCCTCGAATCTTCTTCGCCGGCTGGTACTGCGAGCGGGGTCCTTGACGACCTGCTTGCCCAGCTTGCGGATCTGGTCGCAGACCGGATCGCGAGCCGACTGGCGGGTCCGCGGGCCACTGAGAAGGATGAGTGGCTCGACACGAGGCGCGCTGCGGAGTACCTCGGGATTCACCGAGACAGTCTTCGTCGGCTGGCTGCCGAGCGTGCGATCCCGACCGAGCAGGCTGGCGCCGGCTGCAAGCACTACTTCAAGCGGTCCGTTCTCGAAGCGTGGCGTTGTTCTGGCCCGGTCTCGCTGGCAGCGGTCAACGGTGCGTCCAATGGCTGAGCCCGAAGCTCCAAGGCGGGTTCGGGTCGAGCGCGGGGTCTATCGCCGGGCGACCGGCGTCCTCGAGGTCGGCTTCAAGGACGAGGTCGGCCGCCAGCGGTGGCGGACCGTCAACGGTGGGATCCTCGCAGCGCGGAAGCTCCGGGACGACCTCGCCGCTCATCGGGCCCGCGGGGAGAGCGTTGCGCCCAAGCCGAAGCTCAAGTTCGGTGAGGCGGCGGACAGCTGGCTGGAGGGTCCCGTCCTTGACCTGCGGGACCCCACGCAGGCCAAGTACCGCACCATCGTCAACGAGCACCTCCGGACACGGTTTGGGGCGCGACGACTCGACGCCATCGTGGCCGATGACCTCGCTCGCCTTGTCCGTGAGATGCGCGCCGAAGGCAAGAGCGAGGCCACCATCGCGGTCGTCCTCGGCGTCGTCGGCCAGATCTACAAGTTCGCCGCTCGACGTCTTGGGTGGAGCGGGACGATGCCCACCACGCTCATGCTCCCGTCCGAGCGCCCCAAGGTGTCGCTGGCGAAGCGCCGCCCGATCTTCACCGGCGAGCAGCTCGAGCAGACGATCGCCGCCGCCCATGAGCCTTTTCGGGCGCTGTTCACTGTGGCCGCGTTGACCGGCGCACGGATCTCGGAGCTCTGCGGGTTGACGTGGGCAGACGTACGGATCGATGAGCCGGACGAGGCTGAGATCGAGTTTGGGTGGCAGGTGGATCGGCACGGCAACCGGCGGCCGACCAAGACGGACGGGTCGGCGAGGACGGTACCCATCCCGCGGGAGCTGGCCATTGTCCTGACGCGGCATCGGGATGGGATGGGGGAGATCACGTCCGACGGCTTCGTGTTCGCGACGGGAACCGGCCGGCCGCTGCAGCAGCGGAACGTGGCCCGGGCTCTGCGCGACGCGCAAAAGCGTGCGGTTGACGGCGACGGGCGACCGGCGTACCCGATCCTTCATGAGCGGGACGAGGGAGGGGAGCCGGTTCCCGTTCCTCGTGGGGTCCTGCCGTCGATGCATTCGTTCCGGCATACCGTCGCGTCGCGCGCTCTCCTGGCCGGCGAGAGCGTCGATGAGGTCGCGTTCCTGCTCGGGCACCGGGACGGCACGGTGACCCGGACGGTCTACGTCCGCGAGATCGCGGACGCTCGCCGGCGCGCGATGCGTCGGTCGCGTATGGCAGCCGAGTTTTCCGGCGCGTTGCGCGCAGCCCTGGACTCGCAGACGAACTGAGCGGCTGGGGCCCTCCGGCCTCAGCCCTTCTCCAGTTCGGCCATCAGCGTTTCCACGGTCCAGGTGGCGACGCCGCAGCCGAGGAAGTCGGCGTCCGCAGTCAGGATCGACGCGTCGAGTGCCAACGCCGCGGCGACCGTCGGCCAGTCACGCTCGTCGCGGGGAACTCGCCGAAGCGCGACGTCGCGAAGGCGCAGGTACTGCTCTGGTGGCGCGACGGTGATCGCCCCGTTCGTCAGCAAGGTCTGAACGCGCCCCTCGAGGCTCTCGCGTCGCTCGGGGTCGAGCCCTCTCGAGGCGAGCACGCCCAGGCGACGGTGGAGCTCGTGCTCGGCCTCCTCCCATTGCTTCGCGGCAACGAAGATATGCAGATCCAGGTTCAAGAACAGCTTGCGGCCGCGCTCCCGGAGGAGCTCGCCAACGAGCACGCTCGCGTCAGCGATGACGCGAATCACTCAGCTCGGCAACGGGTGGCTCGGATCGAGAAAGTCGACAAGCTCGTCCTCAGTCATCCCCGTCTCCTCGAGGACTTCCTGGACGGTCTCGCCGAGCTTGTCCAGGGCACGCTCAATGCGTTCCTGATCTCGCTTCATGGGGAAGTAAATGCCGATGACCTGGCCGTGCTTGCTCACGGCAACTGGCTCGCCGCCCGACAGATATGTCGTGGCGTGATCTCGGAACTCGCGGACGCCTACATTCTTCATCGCCGACCTCTGTGGCCACCTTGTGGTCACAAGTCTAGACGTCCGACGCTGGTGGTCAAGTTGTGAGGACAAGAGGGGGCCGACGATCCCTCGGGCGAGGGCGATCTATGGAAACTTTTTGGAAGCCTCAGACCTCATGGAAGCCCATTCAGACGCCTGCAGCTGAAATCCGGACAGCTGTGATTTGCAGGATAAACCTGCAAACGTAGACAGTCAAAATCGCCCCGCAGGGTGATGGTAAGGAAGGGGTCGTCGGTTCGAGTCCGACAGAGGGCTCTTTCGAATCTCCTGGCTCCCAGCGCCATCCGTTGTTGTCCTCGCAGGTGATGGCCTCGCCGTCGCCAGCGGCGCCACTCGTCCGTACTCAGCGACGGGGAATACTCGCCGGGTTCGTAGCAGCCCCCGGTCAGACGTCCTCGGGTAGCACCCCAGGCGGAGTCGGAGGCGGAGTCGGGGTCGGGGACGGGGTCGGCGGCGCGCTCACCGGCGTCGGTGTCACCGAGGGCGAGATGTACGGAAGTCCTGGGATCTCCCCCGTGCGCGCTGACCACACCACAGTGCTTGGCCTGAGACCCGAGCGCAGAGCCGGCCGCGGCCAACACCAGCAGTGCAACAGTAAGAGCTATTGCTGCTTCATCGGTCCAACCGACCTATCACCGGCAACGGCAGTCAAAGTTCTGGATGTCTGGGCCATGACCAACCTCTCCCGTGGGATACGGAGTCGCCGGTGAAGGCGGCCGCCCGCAGGACACGCAGGCGCTCGCATGCGTGGCAAGGCAACCGCGCGGCGTCGCGCGTGCGGCCGAGTGTTTGTTGCCGAAGCGCTGGCGGACATTGCCGCCCAAAATCGTGAAAGCCACGACGACGGCGTCACGAGGCTTGCGCGGTACCAAGGGGCACTTCCCCGAGGAGCACCTTCCCGCCGGTTGATGCCGCCAGTCGGCAGACCGGCTGGACCGTTAGACTGCCAGGCCGCGGGTCCGAAGCTACGGACGAGGGAGGCGGGGCATGCAGAGGTTGGTCGTGCGGGTCTTGGCCGTCGTGGCGGCGGTGACTGCGGGCATCGCTCTCGTCCCTGGCGCGGCGCTGGCCGATCTGTGGGTGAGCAGCAATGGGACCGACAGCGGTTACTGCAGCCGGGCCAACCCTTGCGCCACCATCTCCCGGGCGGTGTCGTTGGCGATCCCCAACGACACGATCTACATCGGGTCGGGCTCGTACTCCGATCATGTGGTCATCCCCTCGACGAAGCCAGGCGACCCCAATTCGATCAGCGGGTTGACCCTGCAGGGGGCCGGCATGCATTCGACGACGGTCAACGGGGGAGGATCTGACACACCCGGGAGCGTGTTCTGGATCGGGGAGGAAAACACGGTGACGATCGCCGATATGACGATTACCGGCGGGGTCGCCCCGATCGGTGGCGGCGTCTTCAACGCCGGGCTCCTGACGTTGGAGCGCACCGACATCACCCACAATCTCGCGCAGGGAACGCCCGGGGGCACCGAGGGCCAGGGTGGTGGCGTGTACTCGTCGTTCGTGGGTGCCGTCACGGTCGCCGACAGCGTGGTCCAGGGTAACCTCGCCGGCGAGGGCGGTGGTGGCGTGTGGATGTACAACGGGACGGTGACGCGCTCCCTGATCGACTCAAACCTCGTCTCCTCCAGCGCGGCTGGAGGCGGCGGCGCGGGCGGTGTGTTCCTCGTCGATGGCACTCTCTCGATGGACACGATCGTCAACAACAAGGTCCTCGACGGCACGGGCACGCCGGCGGGGGCCGGCGGTGGCGTGTTCGCGCCCGACGACTCCGAAGCGGTCGCGACGTCCGACACGGTCGTGGGGAACGCCGCCGGCGAGGACGGCGGCGTGGGGGGCTTCCAAGTCGCAGTGGTTGACTCCGTTCTTTCCGCCAACACCGGCGGCAACTGCAGCCCGAGCACCGAGTTCGCCCGGCACGACGTCGACGTCGATGGGACCTGCTCGCACCGCAGCACGACGAACATCGTCGGCGTCGATCCAAAACTCGGGCCGCTGACTGACAACGGCGGTCCCACGCGGACGATGGCGATCCCCACCTCGAGCCCTGCCTATGACGCCAACGCGCAGGACTGCAGCGGGACCGATCAGCGTGGTGTCTCGCAGCTCCAGCGGGGCGCGACCTCCTGCGACATCGGTGCCTTTCAGGTGAGTGCGCCCACGACCTACGTGGCCAACCCGACGGCCAACTCGGTGACGGCCTACGCCGACGGGGCGAGCGGCGACGCCGCACCGGTGCTCACCCTGAGCGGTCCCGCCACCGGCCTGAGCGGGCCGAGCGGGGTGATCGCGGACACCAACGGGAACGTATTCGTGACCAACGCCGCCGCCAACTCGATCACGGAGTATGGGCCCGAGCTCACCGGGAACGCGACGCCCACCGCGACCATCACGGGATCGCTGACCCGGCTCAACAAGCCACAGGATCTCGCGCTGGACGGCTCCGGCCATCTCTACGTGACCAACTCCGGGGGCAGCGTGACCGAGTATGCGCCGGGCGCCCACGGCAACGCGGCGCCCTTCGCCCGCATCGCGGGCAGCCGCACGCACCTGGCCGCACCCAGCGGCATCGTGATCGATCCCGACGGGAACGTGCGCGTGACCGACAGCGGCAGCGTGCTCACCTTCACACCGGGGGTCAGTGGCAACATCGCCCCGCAGCACCAGCTCAAGTCCACTGCATTGAAGACGCCCCACGGGCTGAACTTCGATCCGGCCGGTGACATGCTGGTGGCGGCCGCGGGCACCCACGCGGCCCTCACCTTCGCCCCCGGCGCCACGGGAACGGTCCAGCCGGTCTCGACCCTCACCGGGGCCTCGCCCGGGCTCAGCGCGCCCACCGGCCTCGACCTCGACGTCAGCGGTGATCTGTTCGTCACCGACACCGCCGCCAACAGCATCCTGGAGTTCGCCCCGACGGCAGCCAATCAGGCGAGGCCGCTTGCAACCGTCTCGGGATCGGACACCGGCCTCTCCAGCCCCGCGTTCCTCTCCGAGCTACCGCCGACGCCGGCCCCACGGCTGCGGGTGTCGGTCCTTCGCCGTCAATCGCGCAAGCGGATCCTGGCCAACGGAGTTCTGCTGCGGGTCAGCGCCTCCGGATCGATGGCTTTCCGTGGCCAGGCCGTGCCCATCAGCGCCGTCGCGCGCGTCGGGCGCTCGGTCATCGCCAGCGCCAAGGTCACCCCGCTGCGGCCGGGGCGCCTGACGCTGCACCTCCAGACCAGCCGCCGCGCCGACGTCTGGCTGCGCCGACATCACCGGCAGCTCATCACGGTCGCTATCACCGTGCGCGGCGACGCCGGTATCCAGCGCCACCATCTCTCCATCATCTGCATCGGCTAGCGACGCATCTCTCAGGTACACAGCCCTCTGATTGACGTGGTGCGGCACTCCGCTCCGGTCCGATCACTCAATGGGCAGCCGCGCTCGCACGACCGTGCCGGCGCTGGGCCGGCTTTCGATGGTCAGTGTTCCGTTGACCGCTGCGATGCGGTCGCGGAGCCCTTGAAGGCCAGAGCCGGCGCGGCGGTCAGCGCCACCTGTGCCGTCGTCGACCACTTCGACGCCGAGCTGGCCGTCGAGCTGCTCGACGGTGACCCAAGCACGAGTCGCGCACGCGTGCTTGGCCACGTTCGTGAGCGCCTCGCAGACCGTGAAGTACGCGGCGGCCTCCACAGACATGGCGAGCCGCGGGTTGGGAAGCGCGACCCGAAGCTCGACGGGCACCGTGGCGTGATCGGCGAGGGTCGTCAACGCCCGCTCGAGTCCGCGGTCAGTCAGGATGGCGGGATGCAGGCCACGGGCGAGGTCGCGTAGCTCGGCGAGCCCGGCGCGCAGTTCGGTGAGCACGCCCTCGAGCTCCCCGCGCGCGTCATCGGACAGCTCGTGGTGAGGCGCCGACCATCGCTGCAGTTCCAGTGCGACCGCGACGAACCGCTGCTGCGCGCCGTCGTGCAGGTTGCGCTCGATCTCGCGGCGAGCTCGGTCGCCGGCGTCCAGGATGCGAGCGCGCGAAGCGCGGACCTCAGCAAGCTGCGCCTCGACGACCTCTCTCTCCCGCAGCGCCTGTTCGGCCGCGCGACGGACGGTGATGTCGAAGATCGCTCCATCAAGCCAGTACCGGCCGTCACCAGATTCCTGGGCCTGACCTCGTTCGAGCACCCAGCGCTCGTCACCGTCACGCCGCTTGATCCGGTATTCCAAGCTGAACGGCCGGTGGGCGCTCACTGCCTCTTCGACCGATCGTGAGACCTGCTCGCGGTCATCGGGATGGATCACGCTCGCAAACGTCCGCCGCGAGCTGTCGATGAAGTCGGTGACCGGATATCCGGAAATCTGCTCGATTTCCTGGCTTATCCACGCCATCGTCCAATCCGGATCGCAGGCGCAGCGATACAGCGCGCCGGGGATGTTGGCCACCAGCGACCGCAACAGTGCCTCGTCGGCGCGCAGACGTGCTGCGCGCAGTCCGGCCGCGACGCGCGCGACGAGCACCTCCGGTTCGAACGGCACGCGGATCGCGTCATCGGCGCCGGCGTCGAGCGCCTCGCGCAACTCACCCGGCGAGTCGAACGCCGCGCCCACGACAATGTGGACCGAGGCCAACTCGGGCCGAGCCCGTACCGCGGCCGTCAGCTCGCTAGCCCAGCGCGCCCCCGCGATCACGACCGGAACAGGGCGATTGGTCAGGGCGCAGAACGCACCGGCGACGTCCACGACGCGCTCAAGGCGAATACCTGCCTCGACCAGGACCGTCCAACATGCGTCATCGAGGTCCTCCAAGCCGAGCAGCAGCACGCTTGCGCCCTCGGCTCCCAAGCCTGCGAGCGCGCTTGCGGGGTGCGCGCCGGCGGTGGCGGCACGGGCACCCGAGCCGCTCGGTCGCCGGACCTTGCCCTCGGTGTCCGACATCGCCAGTCCACACTACACGCCGCCTGACCGCACGGCGACTCCTGCGCTCTACGCGTTGAGGAACGCGCGCACTGCGAGCACCCGCCTGTGATCGTCGGCGGTCGAGGAGAGGTTGAGCTTGCTGAAGATGCTGGTCACATGCTTCTCAACGGCGCGGTCGGAGATCACGAGCTCTGCGGCGATGGCATGGTTAGATCGTCCTTCGGCCATCAGCGCGAGAACCTCATGCTCACGCGGAGTGAGCTCGTTCAGGAGTCCGGCGGACCGTCGCCGGCCGAGCATCTGTGAGACGACCTCGGGGTCGAGCGCCGAGCCGCCAGCGGCCACGCGGCGGATCGCGTCGATGAACCGATCCACGTCGGCAACCCGGTCCTTGAGGAGATAGCCAACGCCCTCGGCGCTCTCGCCGAGCAGTTCAACTGCATACTCCTCCTGTACGTAACTGGAAAGAACGAGCACCGCAGTGCTTGGCAGCTCGCGGCGGATCATCAACGCCGCCCGCAGTCCCTCATCGGTATGCGTCGGAGGCATGCGGATGTCGACGATCGCGACATCGGGCTGGTGCGCCCGCACCTTGCGCAAGAGGTCCTCGGCGTCGCCAGCCTGCGCGACTACGTCAAAGCCGGCGTCCCCGAGCAGGCGCGCGATGCCCTCCCGGAGGAGCACCGAATCCTCGCCCAGGACTATGCGCATGCCATTCGCGCCGTGATCGTCGTGCGACGTCCAGTGGCGATCAGCGCCCGGCGCCGACCGGTCATGAGAGGAGCGCCTCGAGTGCCGGCCCCGACAGCTCGTCCTTGGCTACAAAACCCCGGGCGCCACTCCGCGCGACCATCCCGCCGAACTCGCTGCGGTCACGGCTGGAGGTCAGCACGACGGCGGGCCCGCCGTCCTGGCGGGCGAGCGAGGCGGCTACCTCGAAGCCATCCACGTCCGGGAGTTGAACGTCGAGCAGCACCACGGCCGGGCGCAGCGCGCTGGCCGCAGCCAGTCCTGATGCGCCGTCTTGCGCTTCGCCGATCACCACGAATCCGCCGTCCTCGAGAACGTGTCGAGCGCTGGCCCGAAAGCTGGGGTGGTCATCAACGATCAAGACGGTCCTCGCCATACCGGGATTGTCTCGGCGGCCCCGGCCACACACAGTACGGCTAACCGCACCCCCGGTGGGGGCGATCCGAACTCAGAGACGCCTGGCCGCCCCACCGAAACCCCTCCGCCGGGATGGGACGCTCCCGCTGTGCTTGAACCCACTCTCAGCGGAGGAAACGCATGATCGAGGTGCAACAGCTGACGAAGCGTTACGGAACGACGGTTGCGGTCGACGAGGTCTCCTTCGTCGTGCAGCCGGGACGAGTGACCGGCTTCCTGGGCCCCAACGGGGCGGGCAAGTCGACCACGATGCGGATGATCCTCGGCCTGGACACGCCGAGTTCGGGCTCGGTACTGGTCAACGGCAAGCCCTATCGCGAGCTCACCGACCCGCTCACATCGGTCGGGGCGCTATTGGACGCCAAGGCGATCGTCGGGGGCCGCAGCGCCGCGAACCATCTCGCCTGGCTGGCCGACAGCAACGGCATCGACCGCCGCCGGGTCAGCGAAGTGCTCGACATCGTCGGGCTCGCCGACGTGGCGGGCAAACGGGTGGGGACCTTCTCGCTCGGGATGAGTCAGCGGCTCGGCATCGCCGCGGCGCTGCTCGGCGACCCCGGCACGCTGATCTTCGACGAGCCGATCAACGGCCTGGACCCCGACGGCATCGTCTGGATCCGCAACCTGATGAAGAGCCTGGCCTCCCAGGGACGCACGGTGTTCCTCTCCAGCCATCTCATGAGCGAAATGGCCCAGACCGCCGACCACCTGCTCGTCATCGCCCAGGGTCGCATCATCGCCGACGCCGGCACCGAGGAATTCATCAACCGAAACGCCACCCCCAGCGTGCACGTCCGCGCGGTGGAGCAGACCGACCTTGCAGACGCCCTGACCCAGCGCGGCGGCGTGGTCGAGAACTCCCCTGACGGCGCTCTGCTGGTGACCGGGCTGGACTGCCTGGCGATCGGCGGCGTCGCGTGCGCCCACGACATCACCCTGTACGAGCTCGCCGCATCCCGAGCGTCACTGGAGCAGGCGTTCTTCGAGCTGACCCAAGACGCAACCGACTACCGCGCCGGCGAGCTCGCCGGCGCCACCCAAGGAGCCTGACATGAGCGCGACGACCGACACCATCCCTCTGCGCAACCAACCGGCGACCACGATCAACCGGCACCTCAAAGCGGAGTGGACCAAGCTTCGCACCCTACCCTCGACCTGGCGCACCGCCGCGCTGGCCGGGGTCCTCGCCATCGGCCTCACCGCCGCCGTCGACCTCCAACAGGTCAGCCTGACCGCCCAGCAGCGCCACACGTTCGACGCGACCAGCGCCTCCCTGTTCGCGGTCATCATCGCGGCCACCCTGCTCGGAGCGCTCGCCGTGCGGACAGTCACCGCGGAGTACGCCACCGGCATGATCCGCTCCACCTTCACCGCGATGCCCGCCCGGCGACTGGTGCTGGCGGCAAAGGCCGCGACCGTGGCAGCATTCGTACTCCCAGTCGCGCTGCTGTTCGATATCGCCGGGTTCGCGCTCGGCCAGCGGATCTTCGCCAGCCAGCACCTCCAGGTCGCCCTCAGCCACCCCGGCGTCCTGCGGGCCATCGTCTTCGGTGCCGTGGCAGCAAGCCTGGTCGCGATCCTCGGCGTCGGCCTCGGCGGCCTCATCCGCCACACCGCCGGGGCGACCACCACGCTTACGATCATCATCGTCGGAGACCTCACGCTCGGCCAACTCCTTCCGGCCGGTCTGCGTGGGTACCTGCCCGGCACCGCCGCCCAGGCGGCCGTCACCGTGCACCGCTCAGCCGGACTGCTCACCCCCGACGCCGCGATCGCGGTCCTCAGCGCGTACGCCGCCGTCGCCCTCGCCGCAGCGCTGATCCGGGTAGCGCACCGCGACGCCTGACCAGCCTAGCCGACGATCTCGAAGGAGCCCCTGCAGTGTTCGCCGTCGGAGCCTGCAAGCCGAGCCTCGATGGCGCGGTTAGCGCCCAAGCGCTCCTCGGCGGGATCGCCGTCGACGTCGTGCCTGCCCCGGCAGAGGGGGGCGCGATGTCGGCGTTGGTCCTCGCGGGGAGCGCTTACGCAACGCGGCGTTTGCCTCGCTGGCAGGCGTGTGGTACTTTCCTCTCAGGAAAGTAATTTCCACAGAGGAGGCAGAGATGCATACACAGCCACGTCAGCCAGCCGGGCACGGGGCGTGCGGCGGCGAGGCGGCGGCCGCGCTGGCGGAGATCAAGCGCCGGCAGGAGCGCGTCATCAGGACGGTGCTCGTACCGGTCTGGTACTGGTGGGTCATGGCGGCCGGGATGGTCGCCATCGGGGTCGCCCGGGACAACGGCAGTGCGGTCGTCCAGGCGATCACGATCCCGCTCGCCGTGCTGGTCATGGCAGGGCTGACCGCGAGGACGATTCCGGCCGTGCGCCGTCGGGTCCAGGTGCACAGCACCACGCAGCCTGGTGCTCGTGGCGCAGCCGCGATATTCGCTCTGATCGTGCTCGTCGACGTAGCGATCGTGACCACAGCGGCGAGCCTGGCCGCGGCCCGCGACCCCGACTCGGCCACGATTGCCACCGCCGCCGGGGCAGCCGTGACCGTGATCGCCGGGCCACTCGTGAACCGCTACCTGGGCGCGCTCATGCTGAGCAAGGCCCGGCAGCGAATCAGCGACGACGCACCGCAGACCGGGACTCAGAACCCGTGAGCACGGCTCGCTTCGATGAGTTGATTCACGCACCGACGAGGCTGGCGATCGTCTCGCTGCTCGCAGCGACGCAATGGGCCGACTTCAGCTACATCCGCGACGAGCTTGGCCTGTCCGACTCGGCGCTGTCCAAGCAGCTATCCACTCTCGAATCGGCTGGCTACGTCGAGATCCGCAGAGCCTTCATCGGCAAGCGGCCGCGCACCTCTGCCAGCCTCAGCCCAGACGGCCGCCGAGCATTCGACCAGCACGTGGCCGCCCTCCTGCAACTCATGTCCACAGCACAGCAAGATGCCGACCCGCGGCCGACCGTGGAAGCAGCGCGCCAAATCCTGGGGCGCTGAGCAGCCGACCCCACCACTGAGAGAGGAGATTGAACATGACTGTCGATCCGGCTGGCGGCCGTGACCGCGTGTACGTCCAGAGCGTTCTAGCCACGACCGGTCACGCTCCAGTTCGATGACCGTGCCCGGGCGGCGCCCGCGAGCGGGGGCTCGGCCGCAAGTCCGACCGATGAGTTCCTCGGTGCGCGACGGTCTATGTCCTGGGAACCGACAAGAAGACGCGCACCGGTGAGCACCGCTCGCAGGCGGGATACCCGACGATGGCTGACATCGCACTCCAGCATGCCGTGCAGGCACTCCTCGACGAGCTCGTCACCGACGGTGATGAGGTCGGCCTCCAGGCTGCTGTGATCAAGGACGGCGCACTCGTCGCCGAGGCACAGAGCGGCATCGCCGATCCGGTCAGTGGCGAACCCGTGTCCGCCGGCACCTTGTTCTTCGCCGGTTCGACCGCCAAGGGCGTCCTCAGCTCGCTCGTGCATGCCCTCGTCGCGGCCGGCAGGCTCGACTACGACCTGCGTCTGGCGGAGGTGTGGCCCGAGTTCGCTGCTCACGGCAAGGGGAACGTGACCGTGCGACATGTCCTCATGCACCAGGCAGGCGTCCCCGGGCTGCCGCCGGACCTGACGACCGAGCAGCTGTGTGACTGGGATCACATGTGTGCACTCGTCGCCGAGGCGACGCCGTGGTGGCCGCCGGGGACCGCGTTCGGCTACCACGCCCAGACTTTCGGCTTCCTACTCGGTGAAACCCTCCAGCGGACGACGGGCGCAAGCCTCGTAACCCTTCTCAGAAGCACAGTCACCCAGCCGCTGGCCGTCACCGACGAGCTCCACTTCGCGGTCCCGGCGCTCCTCCTGGATCGGGTCGCCCGCCAGGTCGCACCGTCCGGACCTGT
>JBAQGP010000880.1:0-5306 GCA_049287845.1 Solirubrobacteraceae bacterium
GGTGGATGACGTACCCACCCGAGTAGTCCAGCGCGCCGTGGTGGCCGAAGAAGCCACCGCCCCAGATCAGGAACGCGTTCACCGTGTAGACACAGGTGATCCACAAGATGACGAACGGGATCCATGCCTTGAGGTTGATCCGTCCGAGCACGGAGCCCAACATCAGGATCGGCGTGATCCCGGCGAACACGAACTGGAAGTAGACGAGTGTCGACTTCGGGAAGGCCTGGCTCCCCAGCAATGGGATGTTGCTCTGCCCCTGTAACTCCTTGTGACTGAGTACAGGTCCGGGCTTGCCGATGAAGTTGCCGAAGAACCCTGAATGGGACAAGCCATGGAACGGCGACCCGAAGCCCATCTTGAATGCGTAGAGCACCCAGATGATGAGCACGACCGAGAAGGCCGCGAACGTCAGCATCATGCTGTTGATAGACCAGCGCTTCTGCATGATGCCGCCGTACAGCACAACGAGCCCCGGGACGCTCATCAGCCCGACCAGGGTCGCGGCGGTCATCTGCCAAGAGGTGTCTCCCGCGCTTAGCCATGTTGGCGCTTCGACAGGCATGCATCTCCTTCGTTTTTCGTGGACACCGACCCGCGTCGGCGAGCCGTGGCTGAGCCAACCGGCCCAAGCTGACAGCCGACAGGCTTCTGGAGGCCGGGGCCTGCAGCCATAGCCGTGAGGCCAGCGATCGGCCGCCATCCCTGGACATATGGATAAGGTGCCCGTGTGTGCAGGGAAAAGCGGGGCGTCGCCTGGGTCGCCGACCGGCGTGAAAGTCCCGCAATGTGCGGGAGCGACGGTCAGCTCAGGTGGTCCGAGGGACCGCGGGAACCGGCAATCCGGCCTTGCGGCACGCCTCCGCCAATGCGCGGGCGAATGACACGTTGGATGAATGCTCGCCCCCTGGCTCGGTGCAGAGCGCTCGCGCCGCGTGGCCACACTTGTACAGCTCGGAGCCTCCGATCACGGTCGCGGCGCTGACGTCGATGCAGCCGTTACGTGACTGGCGCTGGACGCTGGTGAAGGCGATGACGACCGCCACCACGATGACGGCCAGAACCCCGGCGACCGAGCCGATCATCCACCGCTCGCGCCGGCCGATCGCCCGCCGTCGTTCCACCTCTTGCCAGTGCCCAGGGGGCAAGATCAACATGACGGCAGTTTACGGGCGCCCCGCAGCTCAGAACGTGAGCGCAGTGGCGCGCGGCAGCACGATGACCGACCCGCGCGCCGATTCAAGCTGTGCTCGCGTTGTGCCCCCCAGGGCGATCCGGCCCGCCGGCCCGTTGCTCTGGGAGTCGACGAGGATCAGGTCGGCGTTGCCGCCCTCCTTGAGGATCTCAGCCCCCAGGGCCTGCGCCAGCGCTTCCGCTGTGTCGTGGGCGGCCCCGTTGGAGCCGCCGGCCACCGAGATCGTCTGGATCTTCTCCTCTGACCGCGTCCGCAGCCCCGCCGCCGCCACGCCGATCGCCACGGGGCTGCCCTCCAGCAGGCCCTGGGCGGAGCCGCCGGGCTCCACGCGCCCCGGCGGGGTGCGGTAGTCCGAGCCGAACAAGATGAGCTTGGCGCCCTCGGAGGCCGCCAGTCGGGCCAGCCCATCGCTGGTGGATGGGTCGATCACCACGTGGCGCTCGATCTCAGGGGCGTCGAGCCAGAGCGCTCCCTGCTCCAGCCGGTGGTCGGCGTCATAGCCGCCGACCTCTTCCCGGCGGGGGTCGTACTCCCGGGAGTGACGGACGTAGGCCAGCGACAGCTTGGCGCCCCCGACGGCCAACATCCGGCCGAGCGCGAGCGCGTCGTCGTCATTGCTGGTGCCGTCGTAGGAGACGATGACCGGGGTCGCCATTGCGCCGCTAATCCTGCGCGACCAGACCCCCGGCAGCACTGGCCACGTGGACAATTATCGTGCCGGCCCGCTATCCGGGTGGCACGCCGCCGGTGGTCCGGCGCCTATGCCACCATCGCTTCGTGCGGCGATCAGGCACAGTGGTGATGGCGCTGCTCACGCCGGCGCTGCTGCACTTGCACCATCCCCACGGATCGCCGCTCGACTATCTGGGGGTGGCGGCGGCCGCCGCCGCGACCTGGGTCGGCGTGCCCGGACCGGGGGAGCCTGTGCTGATCGGTGCCGGAGTCCTGGCGTCGGAGGGCCGGCTGGACCTCGCGTGGGTGCTCATCCTGGCCTGGCTCGGAGCCACGGCGGGCGGGATCCTCGGCTGGGTGCTGGGCCGCCAGGCCGGGCGGCGGGTCCTCACCGCGCGCGGGCCGCTGCTCAGTCTGCGCCTGCGCGCGGTCGAGCGCGGCGAACAGCTCTTTGATCGCTACACGGTGATTGCGGTCCTGCTGACGCCGTCGTGGATCGCCGGGATTCACCGGGTGCGCTCGTCGGTCTATCAGCCCACCAACGCCGCCGCCGCGGTGGTGTGGGCCGGCGGGATCGGCGTCGGCAGCTACCTGGCCGGGCCGTCGGTCATCGACTTCGTCGACGACTTCAGCACCGGGACCATCGTGATCGTGGCGGCCGTGCTCGTCTTCGGGGGGTGCCTGGAGCTCGCGCGCCGCCATCGTCGGCGTCGCCGCCGACAGGGTTAGCAGCCGTCAGTCCTAGAGCTGGGTCTGCGACCAGTCGATGTTGACGATCGGCGGGGCCGGCTCGCCGATCTCGAGCTGGATGTCCTCGTGGGGAAGCAGCGGGATGTCGCGCGGGCTCTTCTTCCACGGCTTGCCGTTGACAAACGCCATGATCGGGCCGGAGAGGGTGCCAACCCGGCTGCCGGTCAGCGGCTGGTGCCACTCGTCAAAGAACTTGCCCAGGGTGTAGATCGCCTTGGTGGGCGACTCGATATGGATCACGCCGTCGGTGGTGTGGGTGTGCAGCCAGTAGATGCAGCTGCCGCCGCTGGCGATCGGTCCCTTGGCGGTGTCCACGGCTTGCGACCCCGGGATGCCCACACCGGCAGGGAGCGTGTAGGGCTGTCCGTCGCGGAACACGGCCAGGTGGGCGTGAATGTGATAGACGAGCTGCTCGGTCGGACCACAGGTGATGCCATCGACCTTCCCGGTGCCGGTGGTGCTCGCCGGGGCCAGTGGCGGTCCGGTCTGCAGCGGGACGCCCTCGAAGCCGATCGCCGGCTGCGAGGCGCTCGCCGTCCCCGAGCTGGAGGTGGTCGCTCCGGATGTTCCGGTGCCCGCCGCGCTCGAGGTCCCGGTGCCCGCCGACCCCGTGCCCGAGCTGGAGCTCGAGTTCGACGAGCCGCAGGCGGCGAGGGCCAGGGCACAGAGCAGCGCGGTCGCGGCGGAGATCACGGGGCGCATCGGATCCGCAAAGGTAGCTGGATACTCAGGGCGAAGCGTTGGTAGCGTGTGCGCCCATGTCCGACGAGTTCACATCCGCAGGTCTGCCGATGACCACCGGCCTGGAGCTTCCGGGCCTGACCGTGGTGGAGAGCGTTGGCGTGGTCTACGGCCTGGTCGTGCGCAGCATGGGCTTCACCGGAAGCGTGGTGTCGTCCTTCAAGGCGCTGCGGCGGGGTGAGATCAGCGAGTACACCCAGCTGTTGGAGGACTCGCGGCGTCATGCCATCGACCGGATGGTCGACAACGCCCGTCTGATGGGCGCCGAGGCCATCATCGCCGTGCGCTTCGATTCCTCCGAGATCGGCCAGCAGTTCACCGAGATCGTGTCCTACGGGACCGCGGTCAAGGTGCGTCCCTCGTAGCCGCGCGGGCGCGTGAGGCTCGGCGACGGCGATCGGGAGCAGCTGTTTGAGCGGCTCAGCCGCCACCACGCTGCGGGACACCTCGACCTCGACGAGCTGGAGCGCCGGGTGGCCGTCGTGGTCGCCGCCACCTCTCGGGAGGAGGCGGCCACCGTTCTCACCGACCTGCCGGTGCTGGCCGGGGACCCGGAGGGTCCGACGCGTGACCGCCCGCGCTGGGGACGGGGTCATGGCGACGCCGACGCCCCGCAGGCGAGTTGGCGCCCGACGAGCGAGCGCTTTCGCGATCCGCGCACCAACCAGGTGATGCGCGTCTGGGAGGACGCTGGCGGCGGCCGTCATTACGTCCCTGACGGCGAGCAGCCCTGACCGAACGCCGCCCCCCCGGCTACCGGCAGGGGCGGCGTCCACGTCACGGCTGCCTCAGCGGCGGCTGCCGCCGCCGCCGAAGAGCGACAGGAAGAACAGAAAGACGTTGAAGATGTCCAGGAAGATCGACGCGGCGATCGGCACCGCACCGGCCGCCGTCGTGCGGCGCAGGCGGTTGAAGTCGAAGACCGTCAGCGCGCCGAACACGAGCAGGCCCAGGACCGCGTAGATCACGTTGGCGCCGGGGATGGCCACGAACAGGGTGACCAGTCCGAACACGATCAGGACGATGAGCGCGATGAACAGCGTCCGGTACCAGCTCGAGAGGTCACGGCGCGTGGCGTAGCCCGCGGCGCCGAGTCCGCCCGTGAACAGCGCCGTGGCGCCGGCGGCCTGCCAGACCGCTCCGGGGTCCGTCTTTGCGTAGTACGCGAGCACCGGACCAAGCGCCAGACCGAAGCACAGCCCCACGCCGAACAGGAGTCCGATCGCCAGCTGCTCGCGACCTCGCGCGGATGCGTACTGGAGGCCGAACAGGCAGGCGAAGGCGACGAGGAAGAAGAGGATGCCGGTGCCGCCCGCGACGTTGCGGGTGACGTAGGCGCCGAGCGCCATGCAACCGAAGGTGAGGGCCACGAGACCCATCACCTGACCGAAGACGCCACGCGTCTGGTCCTGAGTGAGCGCCTGGTCGCGAAGCGCGTACTGCCGAGTGAAGGACATGCTGCGCAGGATAGGTGATGTTCGGCGCATCACCAGCGGTTTCATAGAGACTTCATAGACGGCGGCCCGCTCCGCGATCCGGAGGCGTGATACTGGAGAGCGTGTCCCACAGCACCATCGCGCCGCCCGACGAGCCGGTACCGGCAAAGCCCCCGGTGCCGCGGTCGGCGTGGACGCGGCTGGCGGCCTGCACCGCGGCCGCCGCACTCCTTCAGCTCGACGGCACGCTGATCACGGTGGCCCTCCCCTCGGTGGCCCATGGCCTGCACGTCAAGGGCAGCACCACCTCGACTGTGCTGAGCGCCTACTTCGGCGCGTACGCGCTCCTGCTCCTCCCCGGCGGCGAGCTCGTCGACCGGTTCGGCGCCCGGCGCCTGGCCCTCAGCGGTCTGGTCGTCTTCGCCGTCGGCGCGCTCGCCGGTGCGCTGGCCCAGAGCTTCGGCGCGCTCCTCGTGGCCCGGATCGTCCAGGGAGCCGGCGCGGGCCTGGTC
>JBAQGP010000881.1:0-3728 GCA_049287845.1 Solirubrobacteraceae bacterium
CGCCGAGCCCGAGCTCGGCGGCCAGCGACGCGGACACGCTGCGCCGCGCGCGCTCCCGCGAGATCGTGGTGTCGCCGATGAGGGTGCGCACCCCGAAGCCGTCGAGCAGCGCCAGCGTCCGGTCGGCGACCTCCTCGGGGTCGCAGCGCTGAAACTCGCCGTCGCGGATCCCGGCGGTGATCTCATCGGCAAACCAGGCGCGCATGCGCGCATAGAGCTCCTCGGCCACGGGCCGGAGCTCGGGGTGGCGCACGGCACGCAGCCACAGCTCCACCCACAGCACCCAGTCCTCCTGCAGCGCGGCGGTCGTGGGCAGGCACTGGTCGATCATCGACCGCAGGCGCTCGGCATGGGTGGCGCCTTCCGGTAGTTCGCTCCCGACCCGCACGTCGCCGGCGCGGGCGTAGGAGTACTCCAGCGCTTCGGCCAGCAGGGCCTCGCGGGTCTCGAAGTGGTAGTGGACGTTGGCCGTGGAGACGCCCGCCTCCATCGCGATCCGCGCGATGCGGACCGCGTCGATGCCCTCACGGGCGATCTGGCCGATGGCCGCGGCCAGAATCCGCTCGCGCCCGTCACGTCGGCTGGCCATCAGCCGCCCGCACCGCCCATCGCCGGCGCCAGGTCGGCCCGGATGCGATCGGCGAACCACGCCACGCCGCGCTCCCGCGCGGACAGCGGCCCGCAGCGATAGCCCCGCGTCATCAACCCCTGCTGGACGTTGTCGACGAGGTCGATGTCCTCATCGAGCACCAGAGTGTTGAGCCGCTGATTGGCCCATTGCACGAACCGGGTGCGCGGGCTGGTGCCCGGCGGGCGATAGGACGCCGACACGTCACGGGTGCGGGCCACGCCGTCGGGCAGCAGCTGCCAGGTCCCCACCTGGTCGGGGTACAGGTCGATGGTGGTATTGGGATAGATGTAGACGTAGCGCCATACGGTGCGGTCCTGCGGCGGCAGGCCGGGCATCGGCGTCACGAGCTGCGCGTAGACCCGCTCGAGCCGGTTGCGGGAGGGCTTGTCGCGCATCGGCGCGTCGAACCACAGGTAGTGCTCGTTGACCTCGACGTCGTAGCGCTTGTAGTCGAGCATCCGCATCAGGCCCGGATGAGCGATGGGGATGTGGTAGCCCTCGATGTAGTTGTCGGCGACCACCTTCCAGTTGGCCGGCTGGGTGCCGCCCGCGGGCGCGAACGGCGTGAGCGTCTCGATCTGGTAGGGCGCGAGGCGCCGGGGGAGATCCCCGACGAGCTCGGCCAGCGGCGCCGCGTCCTCGTCGAGGTTGACGAACACCAGGCCGCACATCTCCTCGACGCGCACCGGCATCAGGCTCAATGACGGCTTGTCCAGCTTCTCACCGAAGGCCAGGCCCTCCGGGACGCCGATCAACGACCCATCCAGCTTGTAGGTCCAGCCGTGATACCGGCAGCGGATCGCCGCCTTGCACTGGCCCGACCCGCTGAGCAGTCGCGAGCCGCGATGGCGGCAGACGTTGAGGTAGGCACGCAGGCCGCCCTTGTCATCGCGCACGACGAGCACCGGCTGGCTGCCCGCGGCCGCCGTGATGTAGCTGCCGGGACGCGGCAGTTGAGAGACGTGGCCGGCGAGCTGCCAGGTCCGCTCGAAGATGAGCTCCTGCTCGGCGTCCTGGAGGCTCACATCGGTGTAGTAAGGGGGCTCGAGCGCGATGCCCGAGGGGGCCGGCGCGGAGGCGGCGGAGCTGGGGGCGGACGTCGGGGGGGCGGCGATGCTGTCCATGTTTCTCATCCTGACTTTGTGATCAGTTGCTGTAGTCTAACTGCCATGGTCAAGCGCGCGTCGTGGCTGTCAATCACCCCCGAGCCCGAGCGCGAGCTGCCCATGGCGGTGGCGACTCTGGCCGCCGGAGGCCGCGCCGGCCCGGACGCCGTCGCCGCCGAGCAGGCCCGGATCGAGCGACTGATCCTGCATGGGAGCCAGCGACGCTGGCTCGCCTACCTCCACGACGTGGTGGACCTGATCGCCGCCGAGGGCGGCAGCACCGACCCCCACGTCGCCGCCGCTCGCCGGCGGGCGACGAAGGTGATCGCCAACCATCACAACCTGCTCCTGGGCCTCCCCGGGACCGGAGCCCGCCTCACCGCCAACGACTCGAGCCGCCTGCGCGTGCTCGACCTGACCGACCACTAGCCAGCGACCGCGCACGACCACGAGGAGCCCCATGACCACGACGACGACATCCGCCGCCGCCAGCGACCTCTCCGAGGATCACCTCGCCCTCCAGCAGCGGGCGCGCGAATTCGTGGAAGGGGTCCTGCGCCCGCTGGAGCTCACCGCCGAGGCCGCCGGAGGCCGTCTCCCCGACGAGACCGTCGCGCACATCAAGCGTGAGGCGATCGCGGCACGCCTCCAGGGCGGCCGCGTGCCGCCGGCATTCGGCGGCCAGGGGTGGTCGATGCTCGAGTGGTTCCTCGTCAACGAGCAGTTCGGGCGCGTCACCAACGGCCTGCACTGGCACGTCCCCGGCGTCTACAACGTGTGGGTCGAGGCCAGCCCGGAGCAGGTGCAGCGCTACGTGGTGCCCGCGCTGCGCGGCGAGGGCGGCGACGCCTACGCCGTCACCGAGGCCGAGGCCGGTTCCGATCCCAGCGGGATCGCCACCACCGCGGTGGCCACCGAGGCCGGCTGGCGCATCAACGGCGAGAAGTGGTTCGTCACCTCCGGCGACGTGGCCCGCGTGCTGATCGTGGTGGCCAACGTCATCGACGGCCCCGACCGGCTGTCGACGCTGTTTCTCGTCGAGCCCGACGCGCCCGGCGTGGAGTTCGTCGACGACCCCCTCTACACGCACAACTATCCCCACGGCCACCCGACGATCCGCTTCACCGACGTCGAGGTCGGAGCCGACGCCGTCGTCGGCGCCGTGGGCAATGGCGACGAGCTGCAGCGCCGGTGGTTCACCGAGGAGCGCCTGGGGATCGCCACCCACGGCTTGGGCGCGATGTGGCGGCTGCTCGACGAGACCACCGAGTGGGTCCTGACCCGCCGGCAGGGTGGGCAGCGCATCATGGACCACCAGGGGATCTCGTTCCCGCTGGCCGACTCGGCCACCGACGCCACCGCCGGGCGCCTGCTGGCGCTGCATGTGTGCGACATGGTCGACACCGGCGCCGATCTCAAGCTCATCCACGCCAAGGCCTCGATGGCCAAGCTGTTCGTCTCCGAGGCGGCCGGCCGCTGCGCGGACCGCGCCGTGCAGGCCTTCGGCGGCCGCGGCTACCTGCGCTCCAACGTTGCCGAGCGCTTCAACAGGGAGCTGCGGGTTGACCGGATCTGGGAGGGCACGTCGGAGATCCAACGCCTCATCATCTCCCGGGCGCTCGAGCGCCGCGGGGTCGAGGCCACGATCCATTGACCGCGCTCACCAATCCGGGCGGCGGCCCCCACGATGCCCTGACGGCCGTCGCACACGGGACCCCGCCGGCGACCATGGACCTCAGCCGTCTCATGCATCCGGCGTCGATTGCCGTGGTGGGCGCGACGGACCGGGCGGGCAGCTACGCCGCCGAGACCCTCGTCAACCTCGAGCTGATCGGCTTCCCGGGACCGGTCTACGGCGTGAACCCGAGGCGCACCGAGGTGATGGGGCGCGTGTGCGTGCCCACCGTCGCCGACCTGCCCGAGCCCGTCGACGCCGTGGTGGTGGCGATCCCGGCCGCCGGGGTCGCTGCGGCCGTGGACCAGGCCGGCGC
>JBAQGP010000882.1:0-3926 GCA_049287845.1 Solirubrobacteraceae bacterium
GCATTTCGTAGCGGTCGACGGCGCCGGCGTGGGTCCGGGTGCGGGCGGGCCGGTCGCCGGCGCCTCGGCGCGTCGCCACATCAGCGATGCCCCGTACCCGCTGGTTGACGTCAACCTGCCCGCCGGACCTGGGCAGCCGCCGATCATCGCCCGGTCGGCCTGGGCGGGTCAGCGCCGTGCTCCCGCGTCCGGGCCGTATTACGGGGCGATCGACCTCGCCTTTGTGCATCACACCGAGAACCCCAATGGCTATTCGCCCGGACAGGTGCCGGCGATGCTGCTGGCCATCTACGACTATCACCGGTTCACCCGGGGCTACTTCGACATCGCCTACAACTTCGTGATCGACGCCTGGGGGCGGATCTGGGAGGCCCGGGCCGGCGGCGTCGACGCGCCCGTGGTGGGTGCGCACGCCGGTGGCTACAACGCGGTCTCCACCGGCGTCGCCATCCTCGGGACGTTCTCGTTCGCCCAGCCGCCGGCGGCGGCGATGGCATCGCTCCAGCAGCTTCTGGTCTGGAAGCTCGCGCTGCACGGGGTCCCGGCCCTGGGCGAGGTCCGCGTCGAGGTCAACCCATCCGATGCCTTCTATACGCCGTTCGCGCCTGGACAACGCGTGCTGCTCCCGCGCATCGCCGGCCACCGCGACGGGGACATGACGAGCTGCCCGGGCGACGACCTCTATCACCGGCTGCCCGCCGTTCGCGCCAAGGTCAACGGTCAGGCCGGCCCGCTCTACGCGCTCCAGTTGGCGGCGGCGCACACGACGGTCGCCCCCGGGACGGCGGTCCGCCTCAGCGGCACCTATGCCCAGAAGCTGCCCCCACCCGCCGCGCCGATGGCCGGCGCGCCGGTGCAGATCCAGGGCATCAGCGGCGATGACGTGCTCACGACCCTGGCCACGGTCACCACGGACGCCGGCGGCGCCTTTACGGCGACGGTGCCGGTCGCGCAGTCGGCGGTTCTGCGCGCTCTGCACGCCGCCAGGCCCGCGTCGGTCTCGCCCCTGGTGGTGGTCGGCGTCACGCCGGTGCTCACGCTGGCGCTGGCCTCGGCGGCGGGCGCGCCGGTGCGCGTCTCGGGCACGATCGCACCCGCCAAGCCGGTGACGGTGACCGTCTACAAGCTCGTGGGGGGCCAGCGCCAGCTCGTCTCCAGCCGCCGACTGAAGGCGGCGGGCGGCACCTACAACGCGCGGGTGTCGCTCGGACCCAGGCCGCGCGGCACGTACGTGATCGTCGCCCGGGTCGCCGCGGACGCGGTCAGCCTCGGCGCCGTTGCGCCTGCCGTCAGGGTGACGTTGTGACTGGTGCACGGACTCGCCGGCGGTCGTGACGGTACGATCAGGCCGGCCGGACGCCGGCGCATCGCGGCGGAGGAGACCGACAGACTCGAGGAGGCCGATGGGCACGCCGGTCAAGTTGAAGGTGCGCGGCGTTGTCGCATCGCTCATCGAGCGCGTTCCGTCCAGTGGTGTCCGGCCGCTTGCGGCTCCGCCCGTCGGGAGCCCGCTCAGGCCGGTGATGGGCGATGCCGGGCTGCCTGTCGTGGGGCACACGATCGAGTTTCTCGACGACGGCCTGCGTCACGCGCGTCGCTACTACGACCAGTTCGGGACGGTCTTCTGGCTGAACACCGTCGGTGGATGCTGGGTGCAGGTGATCGGGCCGGCCGCCCTGGACACCGTCCTGGCAAACCGCGATGGCGCGTTCTCCAACAAGCTGGGATGGGATCCGTTGATCGGGGCGTTCTTTGATCGGGGCGTGATGCTGATGGATCTCGAGGAGCACCGTCACCACCGGCGGATCATGCAGCAGGCGTTCAAGCACGAACGTCTGGTGGCGTATCTGGAGAAGATGAACCCCGCCATCGGCCGGGGCATTGCCCGCTGGCAGTCCGGCAGCGACTTTCAGCTCTACCGAGCCGCCAAGCAGTTGACGCTGGACATCGCGACCGAGGTATTCGTCGGGACGCAGCCCAGTCCCGAGGTGGACCGGTTGAACGCTGCGTTCATCGATGTCGTCATCGGGGGGCAGGCGATCATCCGCGCCGACGTACCGGGCGGCAAATGGCACCGCGGCCTTGAGAGCCGGCGCTTGCTCGAGCGGTACTTCCGCGGCCAGCTGCCGGCCAAGCGCGCGAGCGAGGGCGATGATCTGTTCAGCGTCCTGTGCCGGGCCGAGACCGAGGAGGGCGACCGCTTCAGCGACGCGGATGTGGTTAACCACATGATCTTCACGATGATGGCCGCGCATGACACGAGCACGATCACCGTCACGATGATGGGCTACTACCTGGCGCGGCACCCCGAGTGGCAGGACCGTCTGCGCGCCGAATCCCAGGCGCTCGGGAAGGCCGCGATCGGCTACGACGACCTCGATGCGCTCCCCTCGATGGACCTGGTGTTCAAGGAGACGCTGCGGATGAACGCGCCCGTTGGCACACTCGCGCGCCAAGCCGTCAAAGACACCGAGATCGACGGGCACCACATTCCTCAGGGCACCAAGCTGATGCTCGGGATCTATGTGACCCAGCGGATGCAACCGTGGTGGCGCGATCCGGACACGTTCGATCCCGAACGCTTCAGCGACGCACGGCGCGAGGACGCCTCCCACAAATACGCCTGGGCCCCGTTCGGCGGCGGCGTCCACAAGTGCATCGGCATGCACTTCGGCTCGATGGAAGTCAAGGCCATCATGCACCAACTTCTGCTGCGCCACTCGTGGGGGATACGTGCCGGCTACGAGCCGATCCTCGACTACGGAACCGGCCCATTCCCCGGCGACGGCCTGCCCATTGAGCTGCGGCCGCTCGACCGCTAGCGCCGGACGTCGTGCGCGGGCTCGCTGATTGGGACGACTTCTCGCGCGGATGTACAGGCGCGGCCGGACCGCCTCGGTTATAACCGTCGCACACGGGCGCCTACCGGCGGACGAGGAGGACGAGGATGAAGGTCAGCGTGTTCGAGCAGGTGCCGTATCGGTACTTGCCGGCAGGCTTCGAGGACCGCCACAGCTCGGTGGTGACCACGCCGTACTTCGATCTGGTGGAGCCGGAGCGGATGCAGGAATCGCTTCAGTCCGGGTACGCCGAGTTGTTGCATGCGGCCCGGGCCGGCTTTGACGGCGTGTGCCTGACCGAGCACAGTCAGTCGGTGTACGACATCTCGCCGAACCCTAATCTCATGGCGGCCGCGGTGGCATACGCCATGCAGGCGGAAGGCCTTGATGTGGCACTCACCATCCTCGGACGCTCGCTCGGCAAGTCACGTGAGCCGCTGAAGGTCGCCGAGGAGTACGCGCTGCTCGACTGCATCACCGGTGGGCGGCTCATCGCGGGCTTTCCGGTCGGGCTCAGCTACGACGCCAATCAGAACGGCGCCATCCCAGCGATTGAGACCCGCGAGCGCTACAACGAGCACCGCGAGCTGATCCTCAAGGCGTGGGCCGAGCGCGAACCGTTCGCCTGGAACGGCCGGTTCGAGAAGTACGGCCAGGTGAACCTGTGGCCGCGGCCGATCCAACAGCCCCATCCCCCGATCTGGATCCCGGGGAGCGGGTCACCGGGCACACTGCTGGACATCCTCCGGCGCGATTACGCGTTCGTGTATCTGAGCTGGAGCGGGCCCAAGCTGGTCGGCCGCCAGGTGTTCGACCGCTACTGGGAGATGGCCGACAAGGAGGGGCGCGACCGCAACCCATATCGGCTGGCGTTCCTGCAGGTGGTGGCGGTCTCCGAGACCGATGCGCGGGCCGAGAAGGAGTACGCGGCGCATCTGGAGGCGCATTACCGCTCCGGCCTGGGAGGCGTCCCGGCGTCGGGCTTCGCCGTGCCCGGCTACGCGGAGCCGGCCGGGATCGAGCACATGGTTCGCCATCCCGGCGACCTCGGCATGTTGGCGAAGATGCGCCACATCACCTACGAGG
>JBAQGP010000883.1:0-4983 GCA_049287845.1 Solirubrobacteraceae bacterium
GCGGCGAATGTGCCCAGCGTCAGGGTTCCCATGGCTCCGAGCGTGCCGGAGTAGACGGTGACCGCGGCCGGACACGCCGGGGCGCACGTCGGAGCTCCCAGGTCCTGCACCTGCAGCGTCAGCTTTGCCGAGAGTGCCGGGGATGCCGGTACGTTGGCGAGGTTGGCCTGCCCCAGGGTGAAGGCAGCGGGCACGTCTCCACCATTGGTGATGTCCACGTTCGCGGCTCGCGTGCTACCCGGCGCCATCGCGGTCAGATTCAGGATCGACACACCGGCGAGCGAGTCGGTGACCGTGACGGTCCCTGCCGTGATCAGGCTGCGAGGGTTGGCCGAGCTCGAGTTGAAGTTCGCGCCCGAGCCGATGGCGACCGCGCTCGAGATCAGCAGCGCGCCGAGCGCGACCAGCAACCGCCGCGGCGATGCGGCCGCCAGCGACCCGAGGGAGCGAATGCGCACGGCGTGATCTCCAGTCAGACGGCGACGGCCGCGGGCGCGGCGGATGTCAGCTGGCCTGCGATCACGGGGGCTTCGAACCAGGCGACGAGCTCCGCGAGGGGCATGGGTCGGCTGAAGTAGTAGCCCTGGGCCATGTCGACCCCGAGTTCCGCTAGCTCGTTCACGGTCTCCTCGTCCTCCACGCCCTCGGCGGTGACCTTGACGTCGAGTCCGTGCGCCAGCGCAGTGATAAGGCGCACGATGGCCTTGTCCCGCGGGCGCATCCGAAGACCCACCACGAACTCGTGGTCGATCTTGAGCTCGCTGACAGGAAGGTCACGGAGCGAGGTGAGTGAGGCGTAGCCGGTGCCGAAATCGTCGATCACGATCCGCACTCCCATGCCTTCGAGGGCGTTGAGCATCGCGGTCGCCTTCTTCTCGTCGGCGACGATCGCCGACTCGGTGACCTCGAGCCCAAGCGCACTGGGCGGAATTCCGCAGGTGGCGAGCATCTTGCCGATCTCGTCGGGCAGAGCGTCGTCCAGGACGTTGGCGACCGAGAGGTTGACGTTGACCGCAGCGTCGAAGCCACGGTCGCGCCACTCGCCGCAGTCGCGCAGCGCCATTTCGACGACGTGCAGCGCCAGTGCGGAGTTCAACGCCCGGTCGGTCACGGTGGGCAGGAACTCGCTCGGTGCGAGTAACCCGCGCTTGGGGTGCTGCCAGCGCAGCAGTGCCTCGACCGCGACGACGCTTCCCTCGGCCAGGTCGATGGTCGGCTGGTAGTGCAGCAACAGCTGCTCCTGCTTCATGCCGTTGGCGAGCTCGCGCAGCAGGGAGAGTCTGCGCGGGTCGGCCTGGGCACGCACCGCCTTGGAGGCCCGCAGCAGCAACGGCCACAGCACCACGTAGAACAGCAGCGCGACTCCGCCAAGAATGTAGTCGACCCGATGCATCTGAGTCGAGATGTCCTGCGCAATCAGACCATACGGAAGCACCACCAGGGCCGCGGCAACCGGAGTCTGGCCCCGCCGGCCGTAGATCGGGACCGCCACGTGTATCTGTGCGCCGGAGACGGCGCTGGTGTCGACGGTGGTGAGGGTCTGGCCCTCGAACGCCCTCGTCAGCCCCGGGAGGCGAGTCGTGGCGGAGCCGATCGCTCGGTGGTCGGTTGAATAGAGCACCCGGCCCTTTGCATTCCAGATGGTGACCCCGGACAGGCCCACGGTGCGCTGAGCCGCGAGCGTGACCTGGTCCAGGCCGCCGATCTGCGCCGCGCTCAGGCGCCTGGCGAGATTCACGTGGGGGCCGAAGCTGGCGTCGGCGAGCAGTTGGACGGACCGGGTGGCGCTGGCGAGCTGATCGTTGCGAATCGAGTCACCGACGATGCGTGAGACGGCGAACGCCATCACCGCAACGACGATCAGCCCGCCGACGCTGATGCTCAGCAGGAATCCTGGCCTCACACGGGAGCGCAGGTCTGAGAAGGAGGAAATGTCGGGTCGGTGCTGTTTGCTCATATGTACTCATCGGCATTTGACACATAAATGGTGAACCGATGCGCCCATATGAGTAGTCAGCACGGGTCAGGGAACCTCACGCACCCCTGACCGGAACGTCGAATATCTGTCGAGGATTACTGCTCGTGCCTAATTGGGTCGATGGAGAAGTACACAATCCCGGCGGAGCGCTCATGAGCACTCCCCTGGTTAAAGGAGAATGCATGAGCAGAATCACGGCACTATGGAAGGCTTCGCCGAGGAGGGTGCTGCTCGCCTTCGGTGGGCTGATGGCGGCCGCCGCCCTCGCAGTCGGTTCAGGTGCGAACTTCAATTCCACCAGCGCGAACCCGAGCAACGTGTTCACGGCGGGGACGATCTCGCACTCCAACTCCAAGGCCAGCGCGGCGATTCTCACCGCGGCCAACATGATTCCCGGCGGGACGGCGACCGGGACTGTCGACATCAAGAACACCGGCTCCGCGTCGGGCACGTTCACGCTGGCCCACCCGAACCCCACCGATACTCCGGTGTCGCCGGGGCTTTCAAAGAAGCTCACGCTGATCGTCTCCGATCTCGGTGATCCGACGTGCGTCACTTCATGCCCGGCTGCCGTTCAGGTCTACAGCGGGACCATCTTCGCGATGCCCGCGACGATCGCGTTGGGTACGTACGCTCCGAATGCGACCCACCGCTACTCGTTCACGACCACGTTCCCCGATGGGGGCACAGGAGGCGCTGACAACGCCTACCAGGCTGCGTCGACAGTCGTCGACTACAACTGGTCATCTACGAGCTAATCGCTCGAGCCGACTGACGAGGCGGGTTCCACGATGGACAAGACGCCAACACAAGGGGTTCCGGACGGCCATGCCGCCGGAACCTCGTCGGCTCCTGACTCGCGGGGGGGCACCGGCGACGGTCACAGTGCCCGCCGGATATCGGTGAAGGTCGCCGCCACGATTGCCGTGCTCGCGATATGCGCCGCGCTCGCCGGCGCTGCGACGTGGTCGAACCTCAACGCGACGGCCACCAATCCGTCGAACTCGTTCACCGCGGGAACGGTCGACGTCTCGTCGAACTCCGGCAGCTCTGCCGTCCTGTCGCTGACCAACGCCAAGCCGGGAGCCGTCTCGACCGGATGTATCAAGGTGACCTACACCGGCACCCTTCCCGCGAGCGTCAAGCTGTACGGGACCGGCGGCGGGACGGGACTCAACCCATATCTCAACATGGTGGTCACGCGGGGCACGTTCAGCGGCGCGCCGGCCGCCGGCTCGTGCACCGGGTTCACCGCGGACACCACGAACTACATCGCCGCGGGCGCGGGAGTCATCTACAGCGGCACGCTGGCCGGCTGGCCGGCGAGCGCGGCGACCGCCCTGGCGGATCCGACCGCCGCCAGTCCCGCCACGTGGAGTCAGAACAGCACACGCGGCTATCAGTTTCAGGTCACGCTGCAGGGCAACAGCGCCGGCCAGGGTCTGACCGGCACCGAGACGTTGACCTTCGAGGCCGACAACACATGAGCGGTTCGCCTTCCACCGCGCTCGTCCCGCGGGCGTTGAGCCCGCGACCTGTCTCGCGGCGCCCGCGCGTCCGGCGATCGCTGCGGATCGCCGATCGCGCCTCGGGCCTCCTCTGCGGCCTGGCGCTGGTCCTGCTCGCGGCGCTCCTGCTGGCCACGGCGCTGGGGTACCGACCGCTGGTCGACCACTCCGACAGCATGCGCCCGGCAATCCGGGCGGGTGATCTCCTGATCACGCACCGCGAGCCGGCACGACGCGTACGGGTCGGCCAGATCGTCTCCTTCGACGATCCCGCGCTGGCCGGCAGGCTGGTCACCCACCGCGTCGTCGGCGTCCGAGCGGCCGGCGGGAGGATCGAGGTCCTCACCCGAGGCGACGCCAACCCCACGCCGGAGAGCTGGTCGGTGGCGCGCAGTGGCGCGGTCGGCACGCTGGTCCTGCGGATCCCCGGCGTCGGCCGCGCCGTCGCCTGGATGGCCGATCCACGCGCGCGCACGATCCTTCTGACCCTGTCTGCGCTGGTGCTGAGCGCCGCGCTGCTCCGTCGCATCTGGCGGGCGTGATGTCCTGCCGCTGCCTGCGCGCCGTAGGCTGCGTGATCGCGCTCGGCGCCGCCTGCTCGCTGACCCTCAGTGGGACGGTGTCGGCCTATACGGACTCGGTCGACACGGCGGCCAACGCCTTCACCGCCGCCCCCGACTGGACCGCGCCCACCACAGCGGGGTCAGCCATCGGGCGCACCTCGGCCTACCAGACGGGGTTCATCGCCATGGGGTCCACCTACTACGTGTACGCCAATCTCACCGACGCGGGCAACCCCGCCAGCGGACTCGGGAGTGCGACGGCCAACGTCAACTCCATCACCTCGGGCACCACCGCAGCGGCGCTGACCGCTGGGAGCTATCACGCCGGCGGGACGTCCTACGGCTATCGCAGCGCGGCGCTCACCGCCGGCGCCAGCCTGGCCGCCGGCAGCCCGAGCTACTCGATCACGGCAACCGACAAGGCGAGCAACGCGGCGACGCAGAGCTTCACCACGGTCGTCGACAACACGGCACCGATCGCCACCGGCTTGCAGAGCACCAACACCAGCGGAGGCACAGTGGGTCGCCTTGAACTGGGCGACACCCTCACGCTCACCTACAGCGGGACGATGGATCCGTACTCGATCCTGGGCGGGTGGACGGGGGCCGCGACCGCGATCCAGGTCGCGCTGGTCGATGGCGGCGGCACCACGAGCGACTATCTCCTGGTCTACTCGACGGCGGCCACGCCGGTCCAGCTTCCCCTGGGGACGGTCACACTTGGCAGCGCCGGCTACCTGCAGACGGGGGCCGGTAACTACGTGGTCTTCGGCACGACCGGCGCGGTCACGCCGTCGACGATGACCCAGAGCGGAGCGACGATCACGATCAAACTCGGCACCCCCGGCGCCGCCTCGTCGACAAGCACGACAGCGGCGGCGATGACGTGGTCTCCGTCGACGTCGGCGACCGATATCGCGGGCAACGCCACGGC
>JBAQGP010000884.1:0-5829 GCA_049287845.1 Solirubrobacteraceae bacterium
GCGGTGACCGCGACCTCGTCGGCGCCGAGCAGCATGCCGACGGCGATCAGCACCATCACCAGCGTCCGCATCGCCGGGGTGCGCAGCGATCCTCCGCGCGGTCCCGATGCAGCTGGGGTCGGGCGCCAGCGGCGTGAAGCCGGCTGCGCGGCGAACCAGACGGTCGCGATCAGCAGCACGACGCCGGCAACCGCGAGGGCGGCGCCAGTGGACCACAGCGCGCCGAGGCAGAGCGCCAGCGGCGGCCCGAAGATATAGGTCAGTTCGACCACGGACGCCTCCAGGGCGTACGCGGCGCGGACAGCGCCGGGATCGGACAGAAGGGCGGGGAGCTGGGTGCGCAGGCAGGCGCCAACCGGAGGGGTGGCCAGCCCGATGCCGGCCGCGAGCGCGACCAGGACGGCGAGCGAAGCTCCCGCCGGTAGCAAGGCGATCGCGACCAGCAGCGTTGCCGCCGCGCCTGCGCTTCCCAGCAGCACCAACGTCTGCCCACGGCGGTCGATAAGTCTTCCCAGCAGCGGGCCACCGACACCAAGCGCGATCGCGTAGACGCCGGTGACCACGCCAGCCGCGGCGAAGGAGCCCGTTAGACGCTGCGAATGGACGAGCAGCCCGACGATGAGCATCGCCGGCGGTAGCCGCGCGATGATCGAGATGGTGAACAGGCGTCGTGCGCCGGTAGATGAGGCGAGCGAGTGCATGCGCCGATGCTAGGCTTCAACTGGTGCAGATGGAAGATCCAGAATCATGGCCGTAGACGAGACCAGTCAGCCGTTGGAGCTGCTGCTCTCCGTCAGCCGCGACGCCTCCCGGACCCTGGGGGCGCAGATCGAGGACCAACTTCGGCAGACGATCCGGGAGGGCGCGCTGCGACCAGGTGCGCGCGTGCCATCCACGCGCGACCTCGCGCGCCAGCTTGGCGTGTCGCGACGGGTCATCGTCGACGCCTATGCGCAGCTTGGTGCGGAGGGCTATCTGAGTCTGCGCCAAGGGGTGCGTCCCCGCGTCGCAGACGCGGCGGCCGTTGCGAGTGGAGCGCCGGAAGGCCCGGCGTCCGCGGCTCCCCCCGCGCGGTTTGACTTCCGTCCCAGCGTGCCTGATGTGTCGACGTTTCCACGTGCGGCATGGCTCCGCTCGCTGCGCCGAGCACTCGCGACGATGACCGACGCCGACCTGGGCTACGGCGACCCCCGCGGAGTCCAGGGGCTGCGCTCAGCGCTGGCGGACTACCTCGGCCGCGTGCGCGGTGTCGTCGCCGCTCCCGAGCACATCATCGTCACCAGCGGCTACACCCAGGGCCTGGGCGTGGTGTGCCACGCGCTCGCGGCAGCCGGCGCGAAGCGGATCGCCTTGGAGGACCTCAGCAACCCCGAAGACGCCCTCGTCGCCGCACGCGCCGGCCTTGAGCCGGTTCTGATCGGGGTCGACCAAGCCGGGACGCGAATCGACGAACTCGAGCGCGCCAACGCCGACGCGGTCGTGTTGACGCCCGCCCACCAACACCCCACAGGGGTCGTGCTCAGCGGCGAGCGCCGGACCGCGCTGCTGGCCTGGCTGCGCGGGAGCGGCGCGATCGCAATCGAGGACGACTACGACGCGGAGTACCGCTATGACCGCGCCGCCATCGGAGCACTCCAGGGACTCGACCCCGACCACGTCATCTATGCGGGCTCCGCGAGCAAGACCCTCGCGCCGGCGCTCCGCATCGGCTGGCTGGTCGTACCCCCGGCGCTCGTGCAAGCCGTCAGCCACGAGAAACTCCTCGCCGATCGTGGAACCGCCCGCATCGAACAGCACGCGTTCGCCGACTTCCTGATCCGCGGTGAGCTTGACCGCCACCTACGCCGTATGCGAGCTCGCTACCGCGGTCGGCGCGACGCGCTCCTCGACGCACTCTCGCACGCGCTCCCAGAGGTCTCTGTCCTCGGCGTCGCGGCCGGTCTGCATGTGACCGTCCAGCTGCCCGACAGCGACGACGAGCGGGCGATTCAAGAGGAGGCGCGCGACCGCCGCATCGAGCTCGAGACGATGAACGACTACCGACCCACATCCCGCGCCCATCCGCCAGCCCTTCTGCTCGGCTACGCGCAGATGCCCGAACCCTCGATTCGCGCTGGCGTCCACGAGCTGGCCAGTGCAGTGCGAGCAGCAAGAAGCCGTGCGTGAGAAGCGCCGGCTCGCGTCACGCCGCCTGGCTCGATCACTGAGGCATACACTTGGGGTGATGCTGTACGACCTGCTCAGGCCGGTCAGGACAGCGGCACACCGGGCGATGGGACCAGCGGTGGTGGGGGTGGTGGCCGCCTCGTTCGCCGCCTGCGGCTCGTCGGCGAGCTCCACTCACTCGAGCCCGCTAGCGGCCCGGCCCGCCTCGGTGGCGAAGCCAGCCCTCCCGACCGTGCTTGTCCTCACCCAGACGCTGGGCTTTCACCACATGTCGATCCCTGCCGCGATGGCCACGGTGCGCGCCATCGCCGCACGGAGCCAGCGCTACCGCGTGGTGTTCCTGACCAGCGCAGCCCAGCTCACGCCCGTGGCACTCCGGCACGCCGTCGCGGTGATGTTCCTGCTGACAACGGGCGAGCTCCCGATGAAGGCCGCTGACAAACGGGCGCTGGTCGCCTTCGTCCGCGGCGGTGGGGGGCTGATCGGCGTGCACTCGGCGACCGACACCTTCCACCATTGGGGAGCCTTCAAGGAGATGATCGGCGCCGAGTTCAGCCATCACCCGCACCCGAGCACCCAGCGGGTGACCGTGACCGATCACTCCACCCCGGCCACGCACTCGCTCCCCGCGAGCTTCCGGATTGACGAGGAGTTCTACGTCTTCAAGCACGACCCGCGCCCCCACGTCCACGTGCTCGCCGAGCTCGACACCGGGTCCGGAGGACCGGACCGTCCGCTGGTCTGGTGCCGGGGCTTCGGCCGCGGTCGCGTGTACTACGACGCCTTGGGGCACTTCTCCGCCACATGGCACACCCAGTACCAGCTCACCCTCATGTCGGGCGGGATCCAGTGGGCGGCCGGCCTGGCCGACACGACCGGCTGCTCGACGCCGAGCGCCCGCGCCCGGCCGGCGCCGCGCCTTAGCCGTTGCTCGGCGGGCTGGGCTGCTGCGGGAGCGGCGCGTCGTTGGGAGCCGGTGACGTGCTCCCGTCGCGGAGGATGATCGCGGCCACCGGAGACGGCGCTCCGGGTGGGGCCGGTGGCGGTGGCTTCGCTGCAACAGGGGGGCTTGGGGCCGGCGGGATCGTGAGCGGGGCGCCAAACGCCGGGGGAGCGGGACTGGGTGCTCGCGAGAGATCGATGAGGTCGGCGAGACTTGGAGCCCCGTCGACCCGCGGCACCCCCAGCGCCGGCAGTCCCAGCAGGTCGATCGCCGTCTTCGGGACGCTGGCGTGGCCACACCAGCGGTTATCGATCGTGGGCTTGACCAGGCCGCCGAAGATGAGCAACGGAACGCGGGGGCCGTAGGCAAGCTGGACATTGTCGGGGGTGTACTCGAGCGCCGGCGTCTTGACATGGTCGTCGTATCCGCCCCAGTCATCCCAGGTCAGCATGAACACTGTCTCCTCCCAGCCGCCGGCCTGGACGACCGCGTCGATCGACTGCCAGACGAGGTCCATCCCCGCGGTGACGTTCGCGGGTGGGTGCTCGTCATCAGGGCTGTTGTGCCACAGCATGACCAGCGATGGAAGCGGCCCGGCCTTCGCATCGGTCAGAAACCGGGTGGACGACACTACGTTCGGCGAGCCCTTCAGTTGGGTGTAGAAGCCCACCGGATAATCGCCAGATGCGGCGTAGACTCGCCAGGAGAGTCCGTGCGCCTCCGCGAGCCCGGGAAGCGAAGGCATGTCCCACAGGGGCGGTGTCTGGCGCTGGGAGGGATTCTTGAGCGTTGGTGACTGGCCGCCGACGATGATCAGATGGTTCGGCGTCGAGTTGGTGCCGAACCCCGAGCAGTGGTTCTCCAGGAAGGCCCCGGTGACTGCCAGGTACAAGTAGTACGGGAGCACCTTGTCGGTGTCGAACTGCACGTGCGCGGCAGCGGACGCGCCGGTCAGCCACTCGAAGTAGGCGTGGCGGTCGTGAGATTGGTCTTTCGCGGGTGGGTTAGGGGAGATCGGCCAGTCGGTGGCGACCGCGCCGCCATATGGTGCAAGCCCTCGGAAGTAGTTGTCAACGGTGTGGTTCTCCTGGACGATGATCACAACCCGTTTGACCCGCCCTGCCGCCGCCTCAGCCATTGTTGCTCCTCCTGAGAGTCCCCGATCGCGAGAATGGTGCTCGCGAGTCCACCTTAGAGACCGCCGACGGTCGGCCTGTTAACGCCCTGAGATCTCCCGCCCGAGAGATCAACCCGCCCTTTCAAGGTGTTTCCGAAAGCCCGCACCGACACGGCGCAGCCGCCGATCGCGGGAGCCGGTGCTGTGGAGGCAAGGCGACGCGCGCACGGACCGGTCGTGCAGGCACCGGAGGGGCATACCGTTCATGATTGTGGGAGGAGAGCAATCGAGCGCGGTGATCGAGGAGAGCGATGAAGGCCACCAATCGAAGGCAGCGCATCAGTTACGTGCCGTTGGAAGACATGACGACGGAGATGCAGGGCGAGATGCGTCGGTGTGCCCGTGAGGGAACGCCGCGTCCTGAGAGCTCAGCCATCCGCGCACACGCGCCCGCCGCGTTCTGGTTCTTTGCCAACGGCTGGAACGATCTGTTTCGCCACGGGATGATCGAGCACGACACAAAGGAGCTCTGCCGCGTCTACGTCTCGCGTTCGGTCAACTGCGAGTACTGCGGCAATCAGCGCTCGGAGAAGGGCGCGCAGCTCGGCCTGAGCGAGGGCCAGTACGACGAGCTGTTGAACTTCGAATCCGCCAGCGCGTACACCGAGCGTCAGAAGGCCGCGCTCGCGTACGCGGAGGCGATTGCCTGGCATCTGGACGTGGATGACGTTTTCTGGGAACGGATGCACGCGCATTTCAGCGAGCCCGAGCTGGTGGAGCTGGGCTGCATGATCGGGCTGACGCTCGGGCAGCAGAGCTGGCTACGCCTGTTGAACATCGAACACCACGAGGTGATGGCGGGCACCAGCGCCTCGATGGCGCCTGGCTTTGAAACTCCGGAGGCGCTTGCCGCCAGTAAGGCGGAGGAGTCCTACTGGGCGCGACCGCAATAGGCGGTCACGCTTTTGCGCGGTGATTGATGCCGTGTGGTGGGAGTCGAGGCCTCGGCCCAGTACGGTGGAGGGATCGATGATGAACGACAGAAGCCGCGGCGGTCTGCGCGACAGCTCGCCAGAGCGGTGCAGGGCGGCCGGGAGGTGGGTGCCGCACTGCGGCACCTGGATGCTCACGGCTCTGAGCCTGAAGCTGTAGGGGTCGCCGACGCGCTGGCGCGGTTTCTCGTTGCGCGTTGTGATTCGCACCATGCCGGTTGGCGAGTGGTCCGCCAGGTTGTCGTTGATTCGGCAGCTGACGCGCCCTGGGAGAGGTGCGCCCGGCGCGCGGTACCGCTGGTAGCGGGCGATCTCGTCCGGCTGGCTGGTGACGGCGGCCGGACGCCATTGGCGCGCGCCCAACACATCGCCGCCCAGCGCCGTGCCGAGGAGATCGCGGTTCACGTTGATCAAGCCGCGGTCCTCGCCGATCTGGGGCTGGGGTGCTCCGCAGGGACTCCCGAACGCTGGCGTATTGCGCTGACGTGCGCGGTCGGGGCCCGCTCGCGCGAGCAGGTCGCGCGAGCGGTTGATCGCTCGCTTCGAGCGTGACCAGAGCGAGCTGACGCCTTCGTCGCCCCAGGCAGGGCCCGCGCTTCGCGCGTCGGGGC
>JBAQGP010000885.1:0-6326 GCA_049287845.1 Solirubrobacteraceae bacterium
GCCGTGGATCGCGCCGCTTGACTCCGACGACCGCTGGATGCCGGATATGCTTGCGACGCTGTGGCCATTGCGAGCCCAGCACGGCTTCGTCGCCGGCGCCTCGGTCGCCGTTGACGAACAGGATCGGCCGGTCGCCTACGGAGGTTCCCTTTCGCCCGAGGCGGTCGTGCTTGGGTCGCCCGCGCCGCTGGTGTTCCCGGAGAACTTCATCGCCGCCAGTGGCGTGATCATCAGCCGCGAGATCTTTCTGAAGGTCGGTGGGTACCGGGCGCTGCAGCGCCAGGCCGAGGATCTGGACCTGTGGATGCGCATCCTGGAGGTGAGCACGGGTATGGCCGTCCCCCACGTTGTGACGATCTATCGTGTTCACGCAGGACAGAAATCCAACGGCGCCGAGCAGTCGCGTGTCGCGGTGATGGAGATAATCGAGCGCCATCGTGGAGCTGCCTGGTGGCGGGACGACATCGTCGAGCGCCGGCGGGCGATGATGGCGTGGGATGAACTCCGAGACGCGCAAGCGGCGGGCGACCATCGGCGGGCTGCGTCGCAGGCAATCTGGTTGATAAGACGTCCGATTCGACTGGCCGCCCTGCGCACGGTGCTGCGCCGGCGTCGGCTGGGTCGCCGCCTCGCCGCCACGTTGCCCACCCCGGTCTCAGATCGTCAGCCCATGGATTGGCGGCGGCCGGCCTGACGCGTTCGCCGGCGATGCAGCAGCACCTCTAGCAACCCGCGGGCTCTTTGCGGGTGGCTGAGCAGCCGCCAGAGGCTGAGTGCGGCGTCCCCCGGCTCGCGCTCTCTGAGCGAGGTTCTGAACGCGTCCCAGGCCGGGATCGCCGACCAGCGGACCGGATACGCGGGGTCCCACCAGGCACGGTCAGCGGACATTGCCAGTACCCGGGCGTGTCCTGCGTGAGCGCTGGCTCGCCCCGCCGTCGCCTGATCGGGATGGTCGTGATAGCAGGACACCACCACCGGCGTGACCACGCCGGTGCCGAATTCGAGCATGCGAAGCCAGAGCTCGAGATCCTCGGCTTGGCGGAGGTCGGTCCGGTAGCCGCCGACCGCACGTACGCAGGTCGCCCTGAGCAGCACCGCGCTCGCGGCAATGAAGTTATCGGGGAAGATCAGCTCGGCGGGTGAGCGCACGATACGGGGCCGCCGACCGCCGGCCCCGTTGTACCAGGGTAGATCCCGTCCGCCGACCGTAGCCCCGGAGACGATCACATGGCCGTTTCGCAGCGGCCAGAGCGTCTCCAGGCAATGCGGCAGCCATTCGTCATCGGAGTCGAGCTGCATCAGCCACGGCGTCCGCGCCGCGGCGAACCCGGTATTGCGGGCGGCGCCAGGGCCGTGGTTGACCTCGTGGCGCAGCACCCGCGCCCCGAGCTTTCGCGCCACGATGGCGGTGTCATCGGTTGATCCATCGTCGACGACCACGACCTCCCGCGGACAATATGAATGCTGACCGGCAATGCTGGCAACGGCCCGCGGTAGCATCGCCGCGCGGTTGAATGCCGGGATGACGACGGTTACCGGGAGTTGGTCTTTGCTGTTCATTGCTTCGCAAAGCGGCCCCGCTCCCGACCATAGGAGACCTCCCGGGATAGATCAAGATTCAGTGTCTGTTGTTGTGAAAATGCTCACGCGCCCCCACTCGGCTGGCTGCCAGCAGGCCGGCCCACATCCAGATCAGGTAATTGTCAAACGCGTAGTCCAGCGGAGTGAAGTTCGCCTGGATGAACCAGGCCACCGCCACGGCGATGAGTCCGACGCGCCACGGTTCCAGCTCCGGCGGCTGGCGTCTGAGCGCCGCCCTGCCTAACCCCATCACCAGGATCATCAGCCACAGGCCCATGCCGAGCAGTCCAAGCTCGGAGGCGTTGGAAAGTGGCACGTTGTGCGCGTCGCCGACGCTGGTCAGCGGGTACGTCGCCGCCAAGCGGTAGTACGGGATGCTCGCGGTTCCGAAATCTCCCCAACCGAACCCGAGGGCGGGGCGAGCCTCCGTCATCCTGATCGCCGCTGCGTCGGAATTGAGTCGGTCCCAGACTGGGCCCTGGTCGCCCGTCCGATGGCTGACGCTCGCCGACAGTCCCGGGATGAGCAGAAACGCCGCCACGAGGACCGCTGCGGTCACGAGGACCAGCGGCGGGAGCCAGAGTCGCAGCCGGCGGTGCGCCAGCATCGCCGTCACGCTTCCAGCGATCGCGCCGACCCAGGTCTGGCGGGTGAGGGTGAACATGATCCCCATCACGCCCAGCACGATCACGCTGATGGCCAGTAGGCGCATGCGCCGATCGCGCCACCATGGCAGGGTGATCGCAGCCGCGACGATGCACTCAAACAGGGCCAGCCCGTTGGCGCCGGCCTCAAGGAACGGCCCGCGTCCCCGCCCCTGATGAATCCCGACGCTGGGATCGGAGATGTAGTGGGGGATGACCAGGGCATGCGGCCCTACCGTTTCGAACAAGGTCACGAGACCCAGATACGCTCCGAGGGCAAGCAGTCCCATCGCCAGGACCCGTCGCTGATGTTCTGTGCGAAAGGCCACAGGAGCCACGAGGAAGAGCAGGAATGGGACAAGCCCGAGCCGGTCCAGGAGCGCGAACAGGGGACCGTGGCTGGTGAGCGTGCCCGACCACGCTGCCGAGACGGTTGCGTAAAGCACCAGCGCGAGCATCAGCCAGTGCACGGTTGTCACGCGCAGCCGGACCTCGCCGGGGCGGAGAGAACGGATGACGATGGCGATCAGGCCGCCGATTACCGCGACGCGGTCCAGCGGTATGGGGACGCCCATGTTCCCCCAATTGCCCGAGAACACCGACAGGATTAGGCCGCCGGTCAGAACCCACGCCGGCTCCAGCGCGACCAGCGTGGCCATGGCGATGGCGGCCGCCGCGGCGCCCAGCACGAGGCCCGTGAATGGATCGAGGCCATGCACTCGGTGGGCGGCCAGCAGCCCAACGCCCCCGCCCAAAAGGAGGATCGACGCGCAAATCGCCGGGAACGAGAGCCGCCGAAGCGAGACAGCCATGGCCGGCTAGGCGGCGGCGTAGCGCCGGCGCCTGTCGCCAACGCTGCCGACGAGTCCGGCGAGCGCAATCCCAATCACAAAGCCGCCGATACCGCCGACGACACCATATTTCTCGATATTGGAGGTCCGATTAGTGGCCGTTGACCCATTGGGACTGGTGAGCACAGACAGCACGGGTGCCACTGCGCTTGACGCCAAAGAGAGATACTGGCCGCTGAGGGCTTGGGCCTGAAGAGCTGCAATCTGACTCGCGACGTGAGCCTGTGTCACTTGCGCGAGAGACACGCCCCCCAAGTGTGCCGCGAAGAGGCCGCTCAGCCGATTGCTCGTGTGCTGAAGGGTGTCAGCCAGAGCCTGGGCATGGCGGTATTTGGCCAGCAGCTGGGCGGGACCTCCTTGCTGACTGGCCGTCCGACGCACGTAGCGCTGCAACGCCGCGATTGCTGCGTCGGCAAGTCCGGCCGCGCGGCTGGGCGAACTGCCTGTCGCGGTGATCGTAAAAGTCGGCTCATTCGGAATCGGGACCGCAGTCAGATCAGAACTGGCCGCAGCTGGCGAAAGATGCAGCACCTGCGCGGCGGGTGTAGCGACGTACTGGCTTGTGACGAGCCGGCTATATGCGGCCGCTAGTGCCTCCGCAGCTTGGACATAGCCGGGCGTCGCCTGCGTGACGATGTCCGACTTACCGACGTTCACCGTGGCGACCGCATTGTATGTAGGGGGCTTCTTGGCCCCGACCACAATCCCCGCTGCGAGCAGCAGTATTGTGGGCAGAATCACCAGAAATGGATGTCGACTGATGGCTCTTGTGAGAGTCATGGGGGGGTCGGGCCCGGCAATCGGGCCCATGCGGCCCGAGGCAAGGTCTGCCGTGATCGGGCTGTAGGAACGGAGGTGATCCGCATGCCGCGCGGAAGCAAGTGGAAGCTCCGCCTCCCTGGTGCTCTCTTCGAAGTAGGACTTGGACATGTTCTCTCCTGAGTAGGAGACGATCAACGGGCAATACGCCAGAGGCTATGGCGCGAAGGCCTAGGAACGGCCGGTGCGCATTACCCGGCGCCGGAACGCGGCGCACCGTACCGAAGCGTGCGGACGCCGTCTAATACCGTACCCAGATCGATGAGAGGGTACCGCTGCGTGATTAATGGGGCGTTAGCGTGTGAGTTCCCAGAGGAGCAGCTGATGCTTCTTCTCTGTAGCACCCGAGAACGCCGGCGCGCCACGGGAGAGCTGGGCGCGGGCTTGGCAGGCAGGGTCGACGTCGACCGCCTGGCGGCTCTGCTCACCCACACGAATCTCACGGTTCTGCTGGGGCGGCGCGTACTAGCGCTTGAAACGACGCTCAATCAGCGGCTCCGCGAGCGCGTGGACACCGTGGCCGCGGCGGCCGAGCGCCGCGGCACGACGCTGGAGTTGATCACGCTTGCGATCATTGCTCGGCTGGAGCAGGCGGGGATTCCGGCACTTCCCCTAAAAGGATCGATTCTCGCTCGGGGGCTCTACGGCGATGTCGCCGCTCGCGCCTCGATTGACATCGATATCTTGGTCTCACCGAAAGATCTGTCGGCGACGGTGGAAATCGTGCGACGGATGGGATGGCGGTGCGCTGATCAGCCGCGCTGGACGGGTGCGCTCCCGTTGCTGCACGAAACGATGGTACATCCGGAGATGCCGAGAATCGAGCTGCATTGGCGCGTGCACTGGTATGAGAGTCGGTTCGCGAGCGATGCGCTGGACCGGGCCTCCCGTCCGGGCCCCGCAGAGCCGCTGAGCATGCAGCCTCAGGACGGCTTGGCGACGCTGATCCTTCTGTACGCGCGCGATGGATTGGCCGGACTGCGCCTTGCGGCGGATGTAGCCGCCTGGTGGGACGAAGTCTGCGGATGTGGAGACTGCGACATCGAGCTTGTCGCAGCGGAATATCCGTCGCTGGCGGCGCCACTACTTGTTGGCTCGGCGGTGCTGGCTCAGCTGGTGGGCGTGCCCGGCCGAGTGCTCGACCGGGCACCGTTGCGCTGGCGCTTGGCAGCTGAGATGGCGACTCCCTTCTACGCCGGGGGGCTGGCTCAAGTGAAAGCCAATACGAGTCTCGTCGACCTGCTGCTCGCCCCACCTGGAGGGATGGGTGAATCGCTGCGCCGCGAGGCCGGGAAACCGCTCGACGAGCTGGCGCGATCGGGCAAACGTCACCGCGTGTGGGCCCGTTTGCGCCAGTCCGAGCATATGCTGCGGGTGGCGCGCCGGTGGCTGATTGCGATCGTGTCGGCTTTGGCCCGACTGGCTCGGCGACGATACGTGACGGGCCACCGTTGAGCTCGTCGGCCGTAGACGGAGCTTGGGGTGTCCGCTTCCCAAAGCTGGCGGCCGGCAGCGTCCTGCTGTCGGCCGCAGCGGCTCACTGGCCCGTCGTGGACGTAACGGTCGGCGTGGGCACTGGACGCGCTGCTCAGCTCTGGGGTCCGGATCACGCGCGCTACGCGCTACGAGGAGGTCATCAGATCGAGATCCAGCGCGATCCACGTCAGGTTAGGTTGCAATTGGGCACACCAACGTCAACCGAGTGCGTGATACAGCCGCACCTCTCCTCGGCAGGTTCGACCTTCGCCGTCTGGGACGGGCGACAAGCACTTCACGGCGGGGCTTTCGTCCACGCGGGAGGAGCCTGGGTCCTACTGGGCGACAAAGAGCAGGGAAAGAGCACCACATTGGGTTGGCTGGCCCGCGCGGGGGTTATGGTGCTCACCGACGATCTCGTCGTGCACGACTGCGGCGTGATCTGCGCCGGCCCCCGGTGCGTTGATCTGCGTCCCGACGCGGCTCAGCGCCTGGGTGTAGGCCGTGACCTGGGGGTCGTCGGCACGCGCGAGCGGTGGCGCCTGGATCTACCTGCGTGTGACCTGGAATCGCCCCTTGAGGGGTTTGTCTTTCTGGGCTGGGGGGAGCGGGTGCAGATCGAGCCGGTGCCCCCGGCGGAGCGCCTTGCCCGTCTGGCTGACCATCGTGCGCTGGCGCTGCCCTGGACCGATCAGGAGGCGCTTTTAGATCTGGCCAGCTGTCCGGCCTTTTCGTGGCGTCGTCCATCAGATTGGTCCCAGATGGAGGGCGCAGTGAACCAGCTGCTTAGGAGGCTCGAAGATGCATGTGCGTGAAGCGGAGTAGGAAATAATGTCTGAACCGCATAAACATGCGCATATGTTACGCATTCGCCCCGAAGGCCTCACTTGGCGCGAAATCGAAGGCGAAGTGATTGTGCTCGACTTGGAGAGCTCCAATTACCTCAGCCTCAACA
>JBAQGP010000886.1:0-6732 GCA_049287845.1 Solirubrobacteraceae bacterium
TTCATAAACGTCGACATCTCGCCGTACTTACCGCCCAAAAGCTCCTGGACCGCAGCCGCCCCCACCGGGTCAGGCTCTGACGGCGGCGGCATCGCCGTCTGCAGCTTGTCGATACGCAAAATCATGGAAAGCCTCCCAAATAGGACGTGAGACGAACGGTTGCTAGGTAAGACATGGTCCGTTGTAGGAGTGCCCGCCGACCTCTGGGCCAAACATCCTCTTCACGCGCCAGAATGCGCCCGATGAGTCTGGGCTCAGACCGAGCCGGTGAGCTGCTGCGCGCCCGCGGGCTGCGCAGCACACCCCAGCGCCGCGCCATCCTCGGTGCATTCCGGGGCGGCCCTGCCGAGCACCTCCCTGTCGAGGAGATCTACGCCCGAGCCGCCGAGTCGCTGCCCGACCTGAGCCGCGGCACCGTCTACGCCACGTTGGCGGAGTTCAACGAGATGGGGCTCCTGTCCGCCTTCGGCGCGCCCGAGCCGGTGCGATATGAGACCAACACCACCCATCATTCCCACTTTCGCTGCCGCCTGTGCCTCCGCTTATTTGATCTGGTGACCGGGGTGCAGGACCCCGCGGACATCACCGACCCCGGTTTCGCGGTCGAGCGGGTTCACACGCAAGCGGAAGGCATCTGCGCTGAATGCAACGACTACGACGCCGGCCTCAGAGCGGGAGCCCGCGCCATCGCGCAGTCCGGACCCGCCGCCGACACGCTCTCTGCCCCCGGCGTCGCGACGGCTGCGCTCGACGGCCCGCTCGGAGCGTTGCTGCTCGCGGCGACCCCCCAGGGCCTGATCCGAGTCGCCTTCGAAGGTCACGGCGATTTCGAAGCGCTCGAGGCTCACGCCAAGAGTCGCCGCGGCAGTCAGGGCGCCCGCCAACACCTCAACGATGCTGCCGACAAGCTCCGCCACTATTTCGCGGGGGCCACCGACCGGGTGGACTGTGTCGTCGACTGGGCGTTCCTGGAGTCCTCCGGCGGCCCCGCGCTCAGATCGACCCAATCGATCCCCTATGCCGGCCACCGGTCCTACATCGACATCGCCAACGCGGGGTCGCCCCGCGACCTTGGCTGGACCATGGGCGCCAATCCCATCCCGGTCGTCGCGCCTTGCCATCGCGTCACCCGCGGCATCGAGGTCCCAACGACCTTCGTCGGCGGTGCTGACCGCCGCCACTGGCTCGAAAGTCACGAGACCACCGCCCGTCACGCGCAGCCACAGTAGCGAGCACGACAGCAAGGCCAATACCGCCGCAAACGCGGCGACGCGGCAGCCGGCCGAGCCGCGACACACTTCGAGACGCGCAGCCCACTCGACCACAGGAGATCCCGGCTGAGCAGCGGGTCAGCGACCAAGCAATGCTCGGTCAAGGTTCGCTGCTCAGGCGCCGTCCGGCACGTCCGCTGAGCCATCGAGGACTGCGACAGAATTTGGCCTCGCTCAGATTTGCCGCGGTGTTGCCGGGCCGTCTCATCAGCCATGCTCTGGATCGGCGTCGTGAGCGATGATGTGCCGATGCGAACGGTCACGCTGGTAGAGGCTCCGACGAGCGCGGGTGGCTATGCGCCCGGCCAGGAGGATGGTCCCCGCGCGCTGCTCGAGGCTGGCCTGGTCGAACGGCTGGAGGCGGCAGGAGCGGCGGTCCGGCGGCCTGGGCGAGTGGTCCCCTTTCGCTGGCGCCCGGACCCTGAGAACCCCACGGCGGCGAACCCTCTTGCGGTCATCGACCGAGCCGGCCAGGTCGCCGCACTGGTCCGATCCGCTCCGGCCGAGGACACGATCTTGGTCCTCGGAGGCGACTGCACGGTCGGCGTCGGCACCGTCGCCGGGCTTCAGGATCGTGCCGAGCAGCTGGGCGTCGTCTACGTCGATCGGCACGCTGACCTCAACGTGCCCGGCAGCACGGTCGACGGTGCCTTGGACTGGATGGGCGTGGCGCACATGCTTGACATCGACGGCGCCGTTGACGGTCTCGCGGCGCTTGCTGGTCAGCGACCGATGCTGAGCTCCGGCCAGCTCAGCTTCCTCGGGCTCGGGCCCCACACAGACTTTGAGGCCGAGGTGATCGCCGATCGTAGGCTGCCCGTGGTCGACGTGCAGAGCGCAGTATCTGATCCGGTGCGTAGCGCGCACGCCGCGCTTTCCCCGCTTTCGGCCTGCGACGCTTTGGCCGTCCACTTCGACGTCGACCTCGTCGACTTTCTCGACGCGCCGCTCGCTGAAAACACCGATCGCGGCACCGCCCCATCGCTGACTGCGTGCGGAGAGATGCTCCGCGAGCTACTCGCCGACACACGTGTGCGTGCGCTCACCGTGACCGAGTTCAACCCTCACCACGGAGCCCAGGACGGAACCACCACCCAACGACTGCTCGAAATGCTCGTGAGCTGTCTCGGGTAGCCCACACAGAGGCCGTTGCTCAAGGGACGCACCATCCCGCCACGGGATGCCGGCACGACAGCCGCCGATCGTCACGGCGACCGTCGAGCTCTCGCGGCGAGGATGGGAATCCTGCAGAGGTTCGTCGTCGCAGGCGGAGCTTTGTTTGGTGTGGGTGTAGCGTGCAAGGCCTCACCGGCAGTCGCGTGCCCACAGGCACGCGCGGCACGCGCGAGGCGTCGAGCTCTTCCGACCTCGGGACCTATCCGTGGGCTACGCGTCGTCGAGATTGCCGATAGTCGGCGACGCAAAATGCCTGAAACGACTCGTCGCCCGTGACCACCTCGACGTCGAGGTCGGTAAGCCATCGCACGGCGACGAACAGCCGGGCCGTGGATGTGACCGGCGCCGTACCGGCGGTCGTGAGTCGCGCCACAACCTGGTCACAGCAATGGCGCCAACCCCATCTCACGGTCTAGCGACTGCGACGCCGCCGGCGTCAGCGGGAAGCGCGCCACCCAGCCGCCGTCAATTCGCCAGGCCACCGACTCCGTGCCCGCCCCGAGCCGGTCCACGGCGTCGACGGCCAACGGCGTGTGGCTGCCAACGAACTCCGCGACCGCCTCGGCATCGCATGCCAGAGCTGCGGGCTGGTCCGCCATGGGACGCGGATGTCACGACGCTGAGACCACCGGCGATGCTGATCCCCGGTCTCGCATGGGAAACGCTCATTTACGATCTCTCCTGGCCCTTGAAGGCACGGGGCCCCGGCGGCGTGACTCGCCGATCTCTCTGGTGGCGCTCGCTCTGCATTTCCCTGGAAGCGGTCAGTGTCACGGCACCCGGAACCGTCGCGAGACTGCCCGTGTTGAGGGAACGCAGAAGCCTCGGGAGCGACCGGTGGGCTAAGGGTCTCGATTGTGCTGAGCGCGCGTCTGCGCGACTCCGACAGCCCGAGACCAAGTGGCGCCTCCGACCCCTGAGGCCGCGTTTGGGAACAGTTCCCGTGAGCGGCCGGCCGCATCGCGAAGTGGCTCTGAGTCGACCTCGACGCGGGTGAGAGCGATGCCTGCTGCCGGCCATTCACAGACGAACGACAGCGGACCGATCGGTGGGAGCGGCCACATCCAGAACCCCTGGTGCCATCGGCCGCCGCCGCCACCACCGCCCATGCCCCGTAAGACGGGACCTTCAGGCTCCTCTCCAGAGGGCGTGAAGCCGCCGAGATTGCTGGCTTTGCGGCCATCAGCAAAGGCGACACCAAATCGCAGCATCTCCTCGTACGTGGATCTTCGCCCCGGCCGATGGTAGATCCCATTCAACGACGGATCCAGGTCCTGACCAGCGCTCGCCGCCGCCAGCACGTGCAGCTCGAAGTCGAGCCCTGTCGGATACGCCGCACAGCGACCGATGTACACGGCGGCTAGCTCGGTGTGCGCCAGAACGAGCTCAAGGGCCACCGCACCGGGCAGGACGCCGTAGGGCGGTCCCGTCCACGGAGGCGACGGCGGTTGGGCCTCGGGTTGCCGCGGCGGGGGAGCCGGTGGGAAGAAGTCGTCGTCCACCGTCAAAACGGTCTCGAGTTCATGGGACGTGGAGGACGTAGACCACCATCGTCCAGTCGTTTCCGAAGCGGTCGGTGTGGAGGCGGGTGGGGGATCGCCGGGTCGCGCCCAGCCCTGCAGCCACGCTTATCGAGGCGGCGTTTTCCTGCTCGATATCAAGAACCAGCGACTTCAAGCCCACATTCGCGGCGATCCCCATCATGCTGATAATCGCAGCGCGCGCCAGGCCGCGCCCTCTCGCGTGCGGAAGGAGCCAATAGCTCAGTTCGCCGGCTGGCTGGTCGCTGGGGTGGACCGCGGCGGATCGGACCGCATCAGACGCGAACTGCGGCAAGCGGACGGCGACCCTTCCCAGCGCGCGGTCGTCGTGAGGGAGGCAGATCGCTCGGGTGGGGCCGCGTTCCTCGGCCACCTCCCTGCGGAGCCACGCGGGAAGTTCATCGGCCATCCACCACCATGGGCGGAGATATTCGTCCTCGGTCATCGCAGCGATCTGGGCCAAATCCGCCATCCGCCACCGCCGAAGCCTCACCTCTGGCACCCCGGGCAGGCTAGCCATCGCCGGAGTGTTGCGGACAGATCGGCGTGCGCCAGCCGTCAGAACACTCCCCGAGGACGGGTCAGATGGGGGCTGCCTTGACCACGCTCGTCGGCCAGGTACATCCATAGTCGGTCCTCAAAGGGGCTCATTGCGTACGTCCCTTTGAGCCGGGGTCGCGCCCGGTGGAGTCTCACTCGCAACGCTCCGGCAGACACCCCGAGTACTCGAGCGGCCTCCTTCGGCTCAAGGCCGGTCAGGCCGACCAGTCGAGCGCTTCACGTTCCGGCACTGGCAGCAACGCGCACCGCTCGAGCAAAGCTCCCGTCCCGTTCGCTGCGCGTCGATCCGTTCCGACAGCTCGTCGGCCTCGTCGGCGTCAAGCACCAACCGCCCCGGCCGCTTCCCGTAGAAGGCGATCCTACTCGCGGGTCCCGACCTCAGATGCGATGGCTCACCATACGCGCTGCGCCGACGCCGGCGGCCTCTCAGAGATTCAAGGCTCAGCGCACACGCCTTCGGAGCTTGGGCCGACAGCGCCGAGCGGCCGATCAAGACCGTGAACGCCAAAATGCAGGTGGATGAGGTAACCGAGCGCCGGTGGCGAACGGCGCAGCCGTCATTCGATGGCGTAACCGTCTACACGGATCTCTTGCCGACGCCGCTGCTTCTGAGCGCGTTTGATGCCGTGCTCGATGTGGTGGAGTGCCATACGGCCTGCCGAGATTTTCGTACGTTCGCGGACTGGCACGAGCACGACGGCTACATCACACAGGGAGCCGCCGGAACTGGGGAAGACTTCAACCTCAGGGCGTCGGCGTCGTAGTGAACTGGCCGAGAGCGCTGTTGAAGCAGGACGGAAGCGGCGGCTTCATCGCTCCCTGGGCGAGGAGCAGCTCACCGCTGTCGCTACGGCCTATGCCGATGTAACCCCAGTCCCCGGTCGCTAGGTGCCTGCGGCTCTCGCGCGGCGTGAAGGTCCAGCGCAGCTGGGGAAACTGAGAACGCTTGACGGGGTACACGAACGCCAGGTTCGAGCGTGGGCAAGTATCGCTGATGGGAATCATTCGCTCATTGATGCCCAGAGCGGCCAGACGCGCGTTGAGGGGCCTCAGTGCGGTATGCAAGTTATGCACGGTGACGGTGACGGAGCCGTCGGGATGCTGGACCAGCGCATAGGCGGGTGGGGTAGTGGTCGTGGCTCCGAGCACCAGCACCACCGTCGCCGCGGCGACGGCGGCCAGCAGAGAGATTCCGGCCAAGGCAGTTGGTCGGGACCTGGTGAGGACACGACGCCGGCCGCCGGTCCGCGCACGCGATGGACGTGGGGCCCGTGCCGCGCTGTATTCGCGAGCGGCTGCGTCATGAAGAGCGTCTCGAAGATCAGTGATGTAGTCGGTCATTGGGGGCCTCCTTCAGGCCGGCTTTGAGTCGTCGCAAGCCTCGGCTGACGTTCTGGCGAACGAGCTGCTCAGAACAGCTGAGCTGCTCGGCGAGCTCGCGGTACTGGCGCTCGTCGACCACGCGGCCGCGCACTGCGTCACGTTGCGCTGGCGGGAGCTGATCGAGCAGCGCAAGCGCATCTTGGCCTTCGTCAGCCAGCTGCTCGATGCGCTCGAGATCCTGGTCGCAGAATGCAAGCCGCGGTAGGCCCAACCGCTCACGAGCGCGCGTCTCGACGCGATGTCGGCGAGCGCTCTCTCGCAGCTTGTTCTGAGCGATGCCGAGCAGCCACGACATGGCAGACGGCCCATCAGGCCGAAACCGTCCACAGCTCAACAGCGCAGCGGCAAAGGTCTCGCCCGCCAAGTCGGCCGCCAGCTCCGCAGAGCCGGTCCTCTGACGAAGCACAGCGAGCACTACAGCGACCCGCCGCTCGTAGAACACCCCGAATGCGTCCGGGGACCCTGCCGCAGTGGCAACCAACAGATCCTCATCACTGAGCTCGTCAAGACGCTCCACACCCTTAAGCTTGCGCTTCGCCCCCTATCTGTGACAGCGCGACGCGAACCATGCGCGCACGACGACGCGATCACCCGCAAGATCGGCCGTGTCGCGATGACGCGTGCTTCCGTCGCGAAAGCAGCGTCCGACCAGCGATCCTCGGTAAGACGCGGCCAAGTGTTCAGGCAAGCGCGGGGTTCTGCGTCAGGCGGTCGTTCTGTGCGACGTTCCTGGTCGTGTATCGCAACCATGGCGGGCATTTTGAGCCTGGTGATCGCTAAGGCATGTATCTCCCTGCGCC
>JBAQGP010000887.1:0-3792 GCA_049287845.1 Solirubrobacteraceae bacterium
GTGGCGGCCTGCGCGGGCGTCAGCCCGTCCCAGGCCACGAGCGTGAGCGCCTCCCGATCACGCTCCTTCAGGACAGCCAGCGCGGCCAACACGCGCCCGTCCTCGCTCTCAGGCGCGCCGGGGTCGCAGCCCTCGACGTGCCGGCTCTGGGCCTTGAGCCACAGCCGCTCGCGCCGCGCGACCCCTCGCCACTCGGTTCCAACGACGTTGCGCGCGACAGCAAGCAGCCACGGCAACGGGGCCTCGGGCACGTCGTCAAGCCGCCGCCAGACGATCAGGAACGTTTCGGAAACGATGTCGTCGACGCCCCCCGGGGGCACCCGGCGCCGGGCGTAGGCCTGGATCGCCGGATGGTGTTCACGGAACAGCGCATTGAACCGCGCTCGCCGGGGTTCAGTGTCTCGCATATAGAAGCTTATTGCCGGCAGCCACCGGTGCGTGACACCTCGACAGCTGCGGCGGCCGGCGCCGCGGGTCGGGAACCAAGGACCACAGCGACAGGCGCGCCGTCGCTGGGCCAGCGGGCTTCGCATCGCTCGCCTGGCGCAGGAGCTATCCCGATTAGCGCCGGCTGAGAGCAGGCCGGTCCGCCCGCAGGCCAGCCGGGCTCGATCCCGAGCGTACATTTGTCGTTGTGCACGAACTCAAACGCCACTTGATCGGCTACGCCTGGGTCATCGCGCTCCGCGAACTGCTGCGCACCCCCCAGATTCCGGTCGAGATACGCCGAGGCTCAGTGGTCCTGGCCGGCTTGGCCACCGGCCCGTTTGTGATCTCTGCATTCGTCTGGTGGGTGCTGAGCGGCAAACGGCCGCCTGGGCCCTTCGGCGCCTGGCTGGGCGACCCGGCCATGTGCAGAGTCAACGTGTTCAGGAAGCCGCCGCCGGGCCTATTCGAAGACTCCACCACACCTGGCCTTAGCTCGGAATAGCTGCACTCAACTCGGATCGGACCCGTGAGCGCGCGGCCGCTTTCGGCGCGTCGTCAGGCGTCAGGGGCGTCGCACAGACGGATCCACCATCGGACGTTCAGAGGGCGCCCGACGGCCTCGCGCACCGTGAGCAGCTCGTCGCAAAAGGGAACGCCGTGCGAACAACGGCTGCTGAGGAGGCGGGCCCTGAGTTTGGCGATGAGCACGTCGGTCGCCGCTCTGGCTGCTCAGCCCTCCTTTGCGAACGGCACGGGCACCGTCTCCGGTTGTCGCTGCTGGATCGGGCGTGCAGCGGCAGCCTCGCCGAGAGTGCCGCTTGGGCGACGGAGGAGCAGTCTGAGTAACGGCCTAGTTGGCGATCCTAGCCGCGCGGATACGGCGGTCGAGCTGGCGAGCGAAGCGTTCCCGGGCGAGCTTGTGAAGCGCAGACGCGCCCAGCACCGTGGCCGTAAGCGGCGATGCCGCGCAGTCCACAACCGTCGTAAATGGATGGCCGCGTGCCGCACGTCGCAATACCGTCGCCACCATGACGAGCTGGGCGGCCTGAAGGGCAAGGGTCAGCACTGCGTTGACCCACAGGATCAGTATCAAGGCACCCCGCTGCTGGGGCGGTAGGGACGCCGTGTACGCGCTAACGCAGGGGCTTGTTCATGCTGTACCACAGCAACCAGTATGCGCGCACCGGTGAGGATTTGAGGCGTCACGACTGTCCCGATCACGCTGACGAGCACGTGATCCGCGGCAACGGACATTTCGCTTCTGCTCCGGGCTATCTACAACCCGAAGCAGCAGCTCCCGAGCTGGGACCGGAGTGGCGACGAAGCAGGGGCGACGTTGTCCTGACCCAGCGCGCCCGGAGGAGAAGCACCAAGCTACGGGCCTCCACGTCCGAAGCGACGCGACCTCGCTATAAATTTCCGGCGTGCCTCTTGACGTCTGCTCGGACCTCTCGCCGGCCGACTGGATCGTGGCCAGCCATATTCCCTGGAAGCGCCTGGTCACAATCGGTCCGGGCGGCTTTTCGGCGTACGTACGCGTGCGGTTCATTCCCGATCCGACCCACGTGGGCCAACGGGAGAACGAGGCCGACCTCGACGGATCACCGGATGAGATCGAGCAATGGCGAGCCATGCTGCAGCTGCTCTCCGAAGAGACCGCCGACCCCGACGACTGCTACTTCGGTCTCTGGGATGGCTGGGGGTTCCCGGAACCGGCTCGACGGTGGCCAACCTTCGCCGTCATGGACAGCGGCGCATTCGCGGTTCGCGCCTATTACCTGTTTCATGGGTCGCTGTCGGATGTCGAGATCCCAGGAACGCCCGCCCATGCTGGGATCTGGAGCCGGCCCGAGTTCGCGTCAGGCGGGACGCCCGCGTTTGTCTGGCCCGCCGATCGCACGTGGTGCATCACAGCCGATGTTGACCCGCATTGGGCGGGGATCGGAGCATCCAAGTCGACAATCGATCGGCTGATTGTTGACCACCGCATCGACGCGGCACGAACGGATCCCGCCGCCGACCAGCCTTTCTATCGATAGAGGCGCTGCCGCCGTCTGACCTACGGGAGCCGGCCCAGGTCGCTGCCAGGCTCGACTTCCGCATCCACGAAATACGAGGCGTCTCATCCGAGCTTCCGTGAGCTGGGCAGCTTGTGCTTACGGCCCCGATCCAGCAGCGCCGCGGGAGCCCCGCTTCCGTTCGGTAACGGGCATCTCCGACGGCGCGAGAAGCGCCCTGCAATGCGCGGAAAGCGGGCCTCGTCGCAAAGAGGATCGTTGGCTGGAACGCTGCGACGCCGAGAGGCGGGTGCTTACTGGCCGGTGCGGTTGCAGCTGGGGAGTCCCGGACGCGACGGCGGGCGCCGTGATGCTGTTGCGTCGCGTCACGGACGTGTGGTCGTGGTCGTGCCGGTGGCCGTCGTCGCCGTGGTGCTTGATGGTCCGCTCGGGGAGCCGTAGACCGGGTGCGCTTCTTTTGGGGTGACCTGGCTAAAGGAGGTGTGGTGCGCGATGGTGACCGCTACTCGTTCCGCGTGGCTGATGTTGATGGCGAGGACTCCGTGGCGAAGCGTGACGCGGTGTGGGCGACCGTTGCGAGCTGTTGTTGTCACAGTCGCGCCGTCGGGGAGCAGCCCGATCATCCGCGCGGTATGCAGTGCGGCGTCGTACGCGTACTCGTAGAAGACCCCGGTCTTGGCGGCTTGGTTTCGGGGTGCGCACGCTGCGCCCCATCCGTCTGAGGTGAGACCGGGCGCGACGACGCAGATGGCGGTCCGTCGCGGGTTGGAGAGGACATAGCCGGTTCCCCAACGCGTGCTGACCGCGTGCCCATGCTTGAGGTCGATGCCGTCGCTGTTGCCGGGGCTTACGCCGTAATACAGCAGAGACCTGGACAGCTCGGCCGGCGTGATTGTCGAGGAGCTGTTCAAGATCGGGAATGCGTGGGCCACGTCCGGGGTGTGCCCGGAGAGCGAGATCACCAGCACCGCGGCGAGGGCGGCTGCGACAACCGTGCCGCTGGCCACCCAGCGCCGCGCCCGCTGTCCGCTGAGGGCCACCTTGCTTCGACGTCGCGGCTTGCGTTTGTGGCGGGAGAGCGCCACATCAAGGATGTCTTCCTGCAGGCTCAGCAGTGTGGAGGTGGAGATCAGTTCGAGAGCCTGCTCATCGGTCAGTGGGCGGATGGCGGTGATCTCGTTCATCGGGTTTCTCCTCTCATGGCGGTCGAGCTGGCCACAGGGCTGCGGTCAAGCCGATGCGCGAGCCGTCGGCGCGCCCGGTGCAGGCGGATGCGCACGGCGTTGGGTGAGATGCCGAGCACCGTCGCGATCTGAGCGGCGTCCAAGCCTTCCCACCCCTCGAG
>JBAQGP010000888.1:0-2219 GCA_049287845.1 Solirubrobacteraceae bacterium
GGTCGCGAGGTTCCTCTCGGCGCGACTCGGGATGGACCTGCTCGCCTCAGAGCCGCTGGTCAGGGAGCGAACGGGATCGGAGTGACGAACCCGGACCGGACATCCGGGGCAACCGTTTAGGAGTCACTCACCTCGCGGCGGCGTGGCGTTCAGCGAACTCGCGAAAGAAGATGGCCTCGGCCACGGTCGCCTTCTCGAACTCGTCGACCATCACGCGCTCGTCGGGGGCGTGGATGTTGCTGTAGCCGTCGGTGGTCCCCAGCAGCAGGATCTCCGCCTCCGGAACCGCGGAGTGCAGCGCGTTGACCAGCGGGATCGAACCGCCGCTCGCGGCGGTCACGGGCGCCCGTCCCCAGGCGGCGGCCATCGCCGCCGTGGCCGCCTCGTAGGCGGGACCCGACGTTTCGGCGGCAAAGCCGTTGCCGGTCTCCTGCGCGTGGACCTCCAGCGCGATCCCGAAGGGCCGCAGCTTCTGGAGGTGGTCGACGAGCGCGGCCTGGGCCTCGCCGGCGTCCTGCGCGGGATGCACGCGCAGGTTCAGCTTCGCGCGCGCGTGTGGCGAGACGGCATTGAGCGCGTTCTCGACGGAGGGGACATCGATGCCGGTGACCGTGATCGCCGGCCCCGACCACACGCGGGAGCCCAGCCCGCCGCTGCCGATCAACGGCAGTTCGGGCAGCACCTCCGCGAGCTCGCGGAACTCGTCGTCGGTGTAGGACTCGCCGGTCCACTCCTCGCGGCGCAGGCCCGCCACGGTGACGTCACCGTGCTCGTCGTGCAGCGACGCGAGAGCATGCAGGAGCACGATCAATGCGTCCGGCGCGGCGCCCCCATACTGGCCGCTGTGCTTGGGCCCACCCAGCGTCGTCACCTCGATGGTGGCCATCGCCATGCCCCGCAGTGCCACGGTAAGGGTGGGCACGCCCGGACGGACGCTGCCCATGTCGGCGATCAGCATCGCGTCGGAACGGAAGAAGTCCGGGTGGGTCTGGGGGTAGGTGTTCAGGGCGCTGCCGACCTCCTCCTGGCCCTCGATGACGAGCTTGATCCCGACGGGCGGCCGCCCCTCCCACGCCCGCAGCGCGCCGACGTGGGCGATCACGTTGGACTTGGAGTCCGCCGTGCCGCGGCCGTAGATCGCGCCGTCGCGCTCGGCGGGCTCGAACGGCGGAGTCGTCCACTGCGACTCGTCTCCGGCGGCCACGACGTCGTAGTGACCGTAGAGGAGCACTGTCGGCGCGCCCTCGGGCGCCGGTATCTCGCCGGTGACGACGGGAGCGGTGTGCGGGAGGGTGAGCGTGTCGACGTTGGTCACGCCGGCGCCGCGAAACAGCTCGGCGACGAGATCGTGCGCCTGCACCAGGGGCTCACCGCCGGCAAACCCGGGAAACGAGACCGACGGGATGCGCACCAGCTCATCCAGGTCCGACTTCATCGAGGACATCAGTCCCGCGACGATCCCCGCCGCGGCGTCTGACCCCGTGCCGCCGGCCCGATCGGTCATCGAGGCATCGCTCACAGTGCTCTCCTTTGCTCGGCTGCGGACTGTAGGCTCGGTCTCACGAGCCCTTCTGAGATACGGGTGCCCGCACCCGGCGTCCGCTCGTACGGACGCGGTGCGCGTTCGTGGGCCCGGGCCAGCGGACCCGTCCGGGTCAGAATGACCACAGCACCGGGACCAGGAACACGGCGACAACGAAGAACAGGACCAGGATGCACGCGCCGAGCTTCCAGTAGTCCCCGAACCGGTACCCGCCCGGGCCCATCACCATCAGGTTCGCCGGCGTGGCGATCGGGGTGAGGAACGAGGCAGCGGCGGCCACGGCCACGCTCATGAGCACCGGGCGTGGTGACACACCGATCTCAGCGGCGGCGGAGATCGCGATGGGGATGACGATCAGCGCCGTGGCCGTGTTGCTGATCAGCTGGCCGAACACCGCGGTGAGCACGAACAGCCCGATGAGCAGGGCATGGGGGCCCGCGTCCCCGACGGTCTGCACCAGGCCATTGGCGATCTTCCCGGCGGCACCGCTGTCCTGGATCGCCAGCGACACGGCGAACATGGCGCCGATCAGCACCACCGTGGTCCACGACACCGAGCGGTAGGCCTGCTCGACGCTGACCACCCGCAGGACGATCATCGCGCCGGCGGCGAGCAGGCTGGCCACGAAGGCGGGCACGGCCCCCGAGGCCAGCAGGACGACCATGCCCACCAGCAC
>JBAQGP010000889.1:0-2422 GCA_049287845.1 Solirubrobacteraceae bacterium
GGTGAGCTGCAGCGCCTCGAGCGCCGGGGGCGCCGCGCCACGCCGGCCGATGCGCAGCGCATCGCGCAACATCGCGTCGAGCGTCTCAGGCAGGGGCGCCGCCAGCGCCGGGTCGCCCCACCCCGACCACGAGATCTCCGGGCGCGGCTCGTCAGATCGCGTGGCCATCGGGCTGACCGTACCCGCTGAGGGACCCAGGGAGTACTGCGCCAGTGTGGGATCGCCAGGACAGGGTGAGGGCGGTCGCGCCGGAGTTGGCGATGGCGGCGTAGACGGGCCGACGCACCGGATTGGCGTTTCCGTTACCCGCCCCGTAGGCTCATGGGCGACGGAGAAGGCCAGTCACGGGAGAGAGACATGCGCGAAGGCTTGATGATGGATGACTACCCGCTCTCGCTGACGGGGATCGTTGAACGCGCGGAGCAGCTCAATCCTCGGCGCAAGGTCGTCTTCCGCTGCCCGGACGGGTCCGTGGGACGCACCACGCTTGGCGACTGCGCGACCCGGGCCCGCCGGCTGGCGACGGCGCTGAGCACGCTGGGGATCGCGCCCGGCGATCCCGTCGGGACCCTGATGTGGAACCAGCCCGAGCACGTGGAGGTCTACTTCGCCGTGCCCTCGATGGGTGCGGTGCTGCACACGCTCAACCCGCGCCTTCACTGCGACGAGCTGAGCTTCATCGTCAACGATGCCGAGGACCGGGCGATCGTCGTCGACGAGTCGCTGCTTGAGGTCTTCGAGTCCTTCCACGGCGCTCGGGATTTCGAGCATGTCATCGTCGTCAGCCGCGACGGGCCGGTCCCCGACGGCTACCACGACTACGAGGAGCTCATCGCCGGCGCCGAGCCGATGCAGTGGCCCGTGGCCGAGGAGCGCGCCGCTGCCGCCATGTGCTACACGTCGGGCACCACGGGGCGACCCAAGGGCGTGGTCTATTCACACCGCTCACTCGTCCTGCACTCGGTGGTCGCGGCGCTGCCCGATTCCAACGATCTGGCCTCGCGCGACACGGTCCTGCCGGTGGTGCCGATGTTCCACGCCAACGCGTGGGGTCTCATCTTCACCGCCGCGCTGGTCGGCTCCGGCCTCGTCCTGCCCGGACCGAGGCTGGATGCGGTCAGCGTGCTCGACCTGCTCGCCCAGGAGCAGGTGACCGTCACCGCGGGCGTCCCCACGGTGTGGATGATGATGCTCCACGCGATCGATGCTGAGCCGGATCGGTGGGACCTGAGCAAGCTGCGGATGCTGCTGGTGGGCGGCTCAGCCGTGCCGCGCAGCATGCTGGTGGGCTTCGATCGCCATGGCCTGACGATCATCCAGGCGTGGGGGATGACCGAGACCTCGCCGCTGGGCAGCGTCTGCCGCCTGCCGCTCGAGCTGGACGATGCCACCGAGGAGGAGCGCTATGACTACCGCGCGCGGCAGGGCCGTCCCAGCCCGTTCGTCGACATCCGCGCCCGCGGCGACGACGGCGAGCTCATCCCGTGGAACGACGAGGCGATGGGCGAGCTCGAGGTCCGGGGGCCCTGGGTGGCGCGCGCCTATCACCAGGGCCGCGGCGCGGAGAGGTTCTCCGACGACGGCTGGTTCGCCACCGGCGACGTCGTCACCATCGACGCCACCGGCAACCTCAAGATCTGCGACCGCTCCAAGGACCTGGTGAAGTCGGGCGGCGAGTGGATCTCGTCCGTGGACCTGGAGAACCTGCTGATGGCCCACGAGGCCGTGTCCGAGGCGGCCGTCATCGCCATCCCGGACGAACGGTGGGGCGAGCGTCCGCTGGCCGTGATCGTCGCGCGCGAGGACCACACCGTGGCACCGGACGATCTCAAGGCCCATCTCGCCCAGCAGTACGCCAAGTGGCAGATCCCCGATCGCTTCGAGTTCATCGATGAGATCCCGCGGACGGCGACCGGCAAGTTCAAGAAGACGGCATTGCGCGAGATCTACGTCGGCGCGGAGGCGTAGTGCGCCCTCGGCTGCCGAGGGCCCGGGCGCTGTGACGCACGGCCTCAGGGGGTCGTGGTCAGCTCCTGCAGCATCGGCATCTGCCTGACGATCACCTTCTTGTTGTTGATCGTCTGCTTCACCGAGATTCCGGTGCCCCGGGTGATCCGCAGGCGGACGAAACGGATCCGCACCTTGGGGAAGGTCAGCGTGTCGGTGACGCGATTGCGGTGCCCGCTGACAGCGGCGACCGTGAGCCACCGGCGGCCGTCCGCCGACACCTGGAGCATGTAGGCAGCCGGTCGCAGCGTCCTGACGGGGCCGGCCTTCGGGTGGATGTTGGGCTTGGGCTGCGCCGGCCACAGCCGACCCCACTGCACCACGACGCGCCCGATCGTGCGGTGCCCCGCACGGGTCGGCGCCGACAGGGTCGCGGGGACCGACACGGGCTGCCAGCCGGTGGCCGGGCTCCCGT
>JBAQGP010000890.1:0-10086 GCA_049287845.1 Solirubrobacteraceae bacterium
CACCAGGCCAGCGCGGCGGTGACGTTGGCCAGGACGCTGCGCCGGGCGAGATCAGGGGTTTGGAGGCCGACCGCCACCTGACCGTCGCGGCGCACCTCCCCGGCGGCCGGCGTCAGGGCGCCCGACAAGGCATCGAGGAGCGTGCTCTTGCCCGCGCCATTGGGCCCGAGCAGGGCGACGATCTCCCCGGCGCGCAACTCGAGGCTGACGTCGTGGATGACCTCGCGCCTGTCGCGCAGGACCGTCAGCTGCGCGGCGCGCAGCAGCGTGGTGCCGGCGGTGGGCGCGCCGGTCACGCTGCTGACCAGAAGCGCAGGCGCAGGCCGCTGCCCTGGTGCTGGAGCAGCCCGAGGGCGCACATGAGCACGAAGATCATCGCGATGAGCACGATGGCGATGGCGAGTGCGTCGGGATAGTGACCGCCATTGACCTCATACAGCGTCGCACTGGCCAGCGTCTGGTTGTACTCGTAGAGGTTCCCGCCGAGAATGGCGACGGCGGCCACCTCCGAGAGGGCCGAGCCGAGGGCCGCAATGACCGCGGCCATCACTCCGATGCGGGCCTCGCGCAGCGCCAGCACTGCGAGCTGAAGACGTCCCGCACCCAGCAGGCGCGCCTGACCGAGCAGGCCGGAGGGAAGGCCCTCGATGGCGGCGGCGGTCATCGACACGGTGAACGGCAGGGCCAGGATCGTCTGGGCGATGAAGATGACGCGGCGGGTGAAGATGAGGTGTAGTGCGCCGCCGGGCGCGTTGCCGGCCAGGAAGATGAAGAGCACCGACCCGACGAGCACCGGCGGGATGCCGAGGCTGACGTTTGCCGCGACGCGCAGCGCGCGCCGGCCGGGGAAGCGGCCCAGCGCGAGAGCCAGCCCGATCGGGATGCCGATCGCGCTGGAGGCGGCGGTGGCGATCGCCGCGACCTGGAGGGTGAAGCCGATCACACCCATCAGCTGCGGGTTGCCGTGGGTGATGAGCGGGACCGCGGTGCGGAGCTCCTGCCACAGGAAGTGCACGGTCAGGCCATCGTCCGGAACCGGAGCTGGACGCCGCCGGAGCGCTGCTGCAGCACGGTGAGCGATCCCAGGAGGAGCACCAGAAGGAGCACCAGCATGATCGTGATCGCGATCAGCTGCGGATTGCCGGCGGTGAGCAGGAAGTTGTCGAGCAGGCCGCTGGCCAGGGTCTGGTCCTGGCCCTGGATGTTGCCGCCGGCGATGACCACCGCGCCCACCTCCGAGACGGTCGCGCCCATCGCGGCGATGGTCGAGGCGAGGATTCCGATGCGGGCCTCGCGCAGCGCCAGCAGCGCGAGCTGGCGCCGTCCGGCACCGAGCGCGCGGGCCTGGTCGAGCAGCCCCGGAGGCAGCGCCTGGATCGCGGCCGGCGTGAAGGCGACGACGTAGGGGAGGGCCAGGATGGCCTGGACGATGTAGACCGCGGTGATGGTGAACTCGATGCGCAACGACCCGAACACGCTGCCCGGGACCATCAGGATGAGCGCGATCACGCCGACCACCACCGGCGGTAGGGCCAGGCTTGCGTTGGCCATGATCTGGAGGGCGCGCCGGCCGCGGAAGCGCCCGATGCCGATGGCGACGCCGATCGGCAAACCGATGACCAGGGCGATCGTCGTCGAGACGACGGCCACCCGGATCGTCACCCACGTGAGGTTGAGGATGACCCCGTTCCCGTTGAAGATCAGGGAGATCCCGGCGCGCAGCTGCTCCCAGATCGCGTGCATGGCTACGGGCTCTTGCTCGACGGGGTCTGCTGGACGTAGACGAGTTGTCCGTTGGTGAGTCGATAGACCACGCCGGTCTGGACGCCGCGCCCGATGGTGCGCCGGCCGCGCGTGGGCAGCGGGGCCACGCTCTGTCCCTTCTGGATCAGGATCTCCTTGGCGGTGGTGGCGCGCAGGCCGTGCTTGGTCAGCGTCCCGCCCAGATGCAGCGACGACAGCGCCGCCAGCAGGAACGCGACCGACAGCACGATGCCGAGGTCGAAGAGGTTGACGAGGCCGTCCAGCGGATCGCCCGCGCGATCCTCGCGACTGCGGGCGTGCGGATTGACCGTGATCACGTGTCACCTCCGGCAGGTCGGGGGTCTGAGACGATCGCGGCGAGGTACTCGAGGTCGGAGAGGTCCTGGCCGTACATGCGGTCGCGCGAGAGCGAGAGGCCGAACGCCACCGCGCCGATCAGCAGGCCGACCACGGTGACGCTGAACGCCACTCGCAGGTTCTCGCTCAGCGCCGTGGTGTTGCCGTTAGCCAGACCGGTCAGCGCCGGGGACAGCGGGATCAGCGTGCCCATGAGCCCGAGGGCCGGCCCTGCGCGCACGAGCAGCCGCGTGCGCGCCAGGCGCCGCTGGGCGTCGAAGTCGAAGTCGGCCAGCGCCTTGTTGAGCTGATGCTCGCCGCCGGGGGTGCGGGCCTGCTCGATGATGAAGGTGAGCGTGCTGGCCATCGCAGGGCTGCGCGGGATCGCGCTCACCGCCTCGGCGGCCTTGGAACGATCTCCGGCCAGCAGCGCCGCCCGGGCCGCATTTGCGCCCTCGGAGAGCGCGGTGAACCGGCGGCCGCGACGCCCGCGCAACTCCACCGCGTAGCTGCCGAGCTCGAAGATGACGACCGCCAGGGCGAGCAGGGCCAGGATGAGAACCGGCACCTGGAGGACGTTGGCGACATGGAAGATCGCCTGATCGATGCCATGGGTGCTGAGGGCGAAGGTCAGGGGCACGTCGGCGATGGTGTCACGGTTGCGCGCTTCAGGCGCGCGCATGCAGCAGCAGCCTCAGGCGGCGGCCGAGTCCGCTTCCGCGCAGCTCCCGTCCCGCGCCCGCGCCGAGCAGCGCGAGCACGGCGAGCGCGGAGGCGATGATCGGCAGCACCGCGGTGCCAGAGGGCGGATGCAGGGCCGGGGCGGTCGCAGGGGTGGCCGAGGCGGCGACGGCGTGCACGAGCGGGCTGGCGCTCTCCGGGAGTGACACGACGTCCGAGATCAGCTCCCCGGTGACCACGCGCGGGGCCCCGGCAGCCGGAGGTGCGGGGTGCGGCGTCGTCCTCGGCGCCGCGGGCTTTCTCGGCGTTGTCGCTGTCGATGTGGGCGTGGTTGCCGAGGTGGGCGTACCGGCGGCGTTCGACCCCGAGCCCGAACCGCCGCTCCCGCCCGAACCCGACCCCGAGCCGGCAGACGGCGTGGTGCTCGTCTGCGTCGTGCTGGTCTGCGTCGTCTTCTTGTGCTTCTTGTTGGTGCCCTTTGACGGGGAGCTGCGGGTGCTGGTGGGCTGGTGCGTGGGCTTATGGGTTGGCTTCCCGCTCCCGCGCGTCGGCGGCCCCTGCCCCCCGCTGGGGGTGGTGCCGCTGCCGTTGGTGGGGCCCGTGATCACCGTCCCCGGGGTGGTCGGCGTGGTCGGTGTCGTCGACCCCGACGCGTTGACGGTCTCGGTCAGCTGGGCGTGTCCCGCGTCGCCATTGGCGTCGGTGGCGAGCAGCGACACCGTCCACACGCCGGCACTGGTGAAGGTCACCTCGGGGTTCTGCTGCGTGGACGAGGGCGCGCCGCCGCCGAAGTCCCACTGGTAGGACAGGCCCGAGCCGCTCGCCGAGGCGCTGAAGGACACGGTGTCGCCCTGAGAGACGGTGGTCGGCGAGGCCGAGGCGTTGACCTGGATCGGGTGGCCCTCGAAGACCGAGATCACGATCGGACCGCCCGTTTCCGTCACCTGATCGAGTTGGTCCTCATCGTTGCCCCCACGCCACGGGCGGTTGAACTGCCGGCTGGTCCCGAGATCCGAGACCACCGGGTTCTCGGTGGGGTCGCTGAAGTCCGACGGAGAGGTGAGGTCCTGCGTGGTGAGGGTCGAGCCCAGGCCCGCCTCAGGAGAGCCGGCATTGAACACGGTGACCCCCCCGGTGACGTCGCTGGCCTGGACCGCCGGTTGCAGGCAGCCGAGGATGGTCGCCAGCGACCACGTGTGGGACGGCAGCCCCCAGCTCGACTTGATGCCCTGGCGGTCGTACTCGTCCATGGTCGATCGGCCATAGACCGGGCACTGGCCGGCCTGCGACTCCAGGGACCCCGCCGTGACCGACTCCGTCGTCGGCTGGGCCCCAGGCCTGTAGATCATCGCGGTGAGCAGCGTGTCCGACGGATCGCCGAACGCGACATCGCTGCCGGAGACCAGCAACGCGATGGCGGCCGCGGCCACCACAGCAGACCGCCGCCCCGGGTGCAACCCGGGGCGGCGTTGGCCAGGCTGGGTCGGTGCGGTGCGAATCCTGCTCCGCATCACCGGCCTAGCGAACTGCGATCGCCTTCAGCTTCGAGAACGTCGTCGGCTGGCCCGAATGCACGTACTCGAGCTCGATCACGTAGTTGGCCCCACGGGTGAGCTTGCCCTTGATCGTGAACTTCTTCTTGCCGGTGCCGACTGAGGACTTGCCGATCTGCTTGAACTTCGCGGCGCCCTTCGCCCTGGTCGTCTGCAGGGCCAGCAGGACCACCTTGGCCTTGTTCATCGCGGGGGCCAGGCTGAGCTCCCCGTTGACGGTGATCTTGCCCTTCTTCAACGTGGTCTTCTTGAAGCGCACATTGGTCGTGCCCTGCTTGACGGTGACGCTCTTGGTGGCGCTGGTGGCTGACACGAACTGGGTCCCGTCCTTGTAGACGGTCTCCACCTGCCACTTGCCCGCGGCCAGCTTCCCGCTGAACACGTAGATGCTCTGGCCGGAGGTCAGCTTGCTCGTGCCGACGCTCTTGAACGCCTTCTTGGAGCCCCGCGGGCGGGCCATGATCGCGACCGTCGCATTGCCGTCAGGCGCGGAGGGCCCGACCAGTCCGGCGACCGTCACGCCGTTGCTCGCCGCCTGCGCGGTGGAGAGCTTGTTCGAGCCGTTGACCGTCATCGCCGACGCCGAGGTGGCGGCCGGCGACAGGATGTCGCCGTACACCGGGGACAGCGAGGCGTTCTCGACCTGCGAGAGCGAACCCGTGGCCACCTGGTAGGACCCGGTGGACTTGGGCACGAACGTGATGCTGTAGTTGCCGGCGCCGTCGGTGTTGCCGTGGGCGACCGCGACGGGGATCCCGCCGACCACCTGGTCGACCGACACCGTCTGTCCGGCCAGCGCCGGGAAGCCCGGCTGGGGCTGCTGGACCGCGCCCGTCACCGTCACCGGCACGTTGGCGCCGATCAGGCTCGGGAACCCGGAGGACGAGATGGCCGGGGAGGCATCGCCGAAGAACGGAGGACCCCCCGGGTCGATCGTGGGGAGGTAATTACGCAGGGACGCCTGGAACGACGGGGACGTGAGGAAGCTCACGAGGTCCTGCGCGCCCGCGACGTTGACGGACTCGCCGGGCTTGTTCGGATTGATGATGTAGACGTGGAAGTAATTGATCAGCGCATTCGCGCCGCCCGCCGCCGTGGCGCTGTTGTCGCGCGAGACGATGGAGAGGTTGGGAATCTGGCTGGGGCCTCCCGCCTGGCCTCCGGCGGACAGGAAGTCATAGGTGCCGCGATCGGTGAGCAGGTAGCAGTGGGTCGAACCGTTCGTCGGGGTGGTGCACGCGTTGGTCACGATGACGTTGTTGGCCTGATTGCCGCTGACGATCTTGTACCAGGCGGGCAGGTCCGCGCCCGTCGCGATGCCGCCGTCGGCCGCCGGGCAGAACGGAGCCTGCGCGTCGGTGCCCAGAGCGGCGGCGGTGATCGGCGTCTCGCCACCGCCGTCGGCGGCGGTGACCTGGCAGAGCGAGACCCCGGCCGGGGTCAGGTTGGCGCTGGCCATCAGCGCCCACAGCGCGTGCTCCTCGATGGTGGTTCCCGGAGCGGTGTTCGTGCCGCCGCGGGAGTCGAAGGTGATCGTGCCGGCCGCGCCCGCCGTCGCTATGTCGGCGAAGGCCTGCGCGATGTCGTGCGCCCCGTTGGCGCCGACGCCGGCCACGTCCCCGTTGGTCCCGGCGACGATGAAGTCGTTGCGGAAGATCGCGTTGCCGAACTGGTTGTTGAGCGAGAACCCGCCGGCGACGAACTGGTTCTCCAGCGACGCGGCGTGGACGATGAGCGCGCTCGGGCCTCCGGTGCCGTTCTCGGCCGCCTGGAGAGCGGCGCCCGTAGCCGAGGCGTTGAAGTTGAGCGTCAGGTTCGGAAAGGCGGCCTGGAAGCCGGGCTTGATCACATTGGCGAACAGGCCGGAGTCGGTGACGTCGCTGGTTCCGACGACGGTGACCGATGACGCGGAGTCGGCACTCGCGATCGCCGGGGCGAGCATCATGAGGACGGCGACGAGTCCGAGGACGGGGAGGGCCAGCAGCCGGCGCAAGCCGGGGCGGGCGGAAGGACCGGCGGGAAGCGGGCGCCGGCCAGGGGAAACGGGATGTGTCATTGCGCCAGCATATAGAGGCTGCTTATGTAATGCCTAGGTCCCCTGGCTGAGCACAAAATCGTCGCTCACGGCGCCTTGGTCCCGGCCGAGGCGCTGCATTCGTCCAGTCCGTACCGCGCCGCGAACGTCGGCGCGGTGTTGTCGCGCAGCGCCCCCAGCGCCTGCGATACGGCCGCTGAGTCGTCGCTCTTGGCGGCCGTCGCCGCCGCGTGGTATTGCGCGGCGCCGGCGCTGACGGCGGCCACGTAGTGGTTCAGGATGGCGCGATCCTGGGCGGGTCGGGGCAGCGCCCGGGTGTCGGCTGCCTCCTTGTCGATGATCGGCTGCACCTTCCCGAGGTAGGTCGCCAGGGCCGGCAGCGAACCCCCGGCAGGCGGCGGCACGTTGCGGACCGCGCGCAGGGTGTTGACGCAGATGCCGTTGGCGCGGGCGATCACGTCCTGCTTGGTGGCCGTGTGTCCGCCGCCGCAACCGGTCAGCAGACAGACCGTGGCGAGCGTGGCCACCCCCTGCGCGGTGCCGGGCCGTCTCACTCGCGCCCCCGGCCGATGATCAGGTTGGCCACCAGTCCCGTCCACCCCGTCTGGTGCGAGGCGCCCAGACCGGCGCCGGTATCGCCGTGGAAGTACTCGTGAAACGGGATGAGGTCCGGCCAGGCGGGGTCGCCGGGCGGGAGGCGGTAGCTGCCGTGGACGGGGCGCCGGCCGTCAGGGCCCTTGCGGAAGATGGCGATGAGGCGGTCGGCCAGCTCGTCGGCGATCTCGGCCAGCGTGAGCTGGTCGCCGTCGCCGGTGGGGAACTCGACGGTGAAGCCGTCGCCGAGGAAGCGGTGGTAGACGCGCAGCGTCTCGATGAGCAGATAGTTGATGGGAAACCACACCGGGCCGCGCCAGTTGGAGTTGCCGCCGAACAGGCCGGTGCGCGACTCGCCGGGCTCGTAGTCCAGGGTGTCTGAGGCGCCGCCGACCTCGATCGTCAGCGGGTGTGACAGGTGCCGTCGCGACAGGCCGCGCAGCCCGTGATCAGAGAGGAACTCCTCGGGGTCCAGCATCGATTCCAGCAGCCGGCGCAGCTTGTCCTCGTCGACGATCGAGAGCATCCGCCAGCCCGCGTGCGCGGGGGACTCCAGGTGTGAGACGACCTCGCCGAGAGGCAGGTGAGCCACGAACCAGGCGACCCGCGCGGCGAAGTCCGGGAGGGCGGCCATCGTCTCGGGTCCGATCGTCGTCACTGCGGCCAGCGGCAGCAGGCCCACCACTGACCGGGCGCGCAGGGGGATCGAGTCGCCTCCGGTGCGCAGGACGTCGTAATAGAAGCCATCCTCCTCGTTCCAGAGGCCCTTGCCGTTCAGCGCCGAGCCGATGAGGGCGAAGTGCTCGAAGAACTTCGTCGCCAGGTCCTCGTAGACGACGTCGTGGCTGGTGAGGGCCAGCGCCATCTCCAGCAGATCCTGGCAGTACATCGCCATCCACGCGGTGCCGTCGGATTGCTCCAGCACGCCGTCGACGGGGAGCTTGGAGCGGTCGAAGGGACCGATGTTGTCCAGGCCCAGAAAACCGCCCTCGAAGAGGTTGTCGCCCTCGACGTCCTTGCGGTTGACCCACCAGTTGAAGTTGAGCAGCAGCTTGTGCAGCACCCGGGCCAGGAAGTCGAAGTCGTCGTCACCGGCGATCTCATGCACACGCAACGCCGCCCAGGCCTGGACCGGCGGGTTGACGTCGGAGAAGTTCCATTCATAGGCGGGGAGCTGGCCGTTGGGGTGCACGTACCACTCCCGGCACAGCAGGATGAGCTGGGACTTGGCGAACTCGGGGTCGACGTGGGCCAGCGCCACGCAGTGAAAGGCCAGGTCCCATGCGGCGTACCACGGGTACTCCCACTTGTCGGGCATCGAGATGACGTCGCGGTTGTTCAGGTGCGTCCACTCGTGGTTGCGCCCCGACAGCCGCTCGGGCGGGGGCGGGGGGTAGGCCGGATCGCCCTCCAGCCAGCGGCGCACGTCGAAGTGGAAGAACTGCTTTGACCACAGCATCCCGGCAAAGGCCTGGCGCAGGATGAGCGCCTCGTCCGCCGATGCCGCCGCCGGCGTGAGCTCCGCGTAGAAGGCGTCGGCCTCGCGCCGGCGGGTGGCCATGATCTGCGCGAAGTCCTCGCCGAGGCCCGTGCTCCCCGTGTCGCCCTCCGCGGCACCGTTCACGCTCCCGTCGCGTAGGCGCAGCTCGATGGTGACCGACTCCCCCGCGGCGGCGGTGAGTCGATGGTGCAGCGCCGCCTTGGTCCCGCGCTGGGCCGGGTTGACCGTGGCCGCGCCACGGGTCACGTGATCGTTGATCCCGTCCTTGGGGTACGGCGTCGTCGCCTGGGCGTCGTCGCCGAAGAGCCGGGGCCCGTTGGTCTCGTTCTCGCAGAACAGCGGCGTGGGATCGCCCGAGCTCGCCAGCATGCGCCGGCCCAGTTGCGCATGGTCGGCCACCAGAGCCCCGTCGGCCAGGGTGATCTGAGGTCGGGGCGTGTCCGCCTCCCAGGACCAGGTGTTGCGAAACCACAGCGTCGGCAGCAGGTGCAGGGTGGCGGTGTCCGGACCGGCATTGCGCACGCTGATGCGGACGAGCAGGTCCTCGGGCGCCGCCTTGGCGAAGTCGGCGGTGATCTCCCAATAGCGACCGTCGTCGAAGATGCCGGTGTCCAGCAGCTCGAACTCGGGCTGATCCCTGGTGCGGCGCCCGTTCTCCTCGAGCAGCCGGTCGTAGGGGAACTCCGCCTGGGGGTACATGTAGCGCCAGCGCATCCACGAGTGCGTCGGCGTGCTGTCCAGGTACCACCAGTACTCCTTGACATCCTCGCCGTGGTTGCCCTCAGGGCCGGACAGCCCGAACGCGCGCTCCTTGAGGATGGGGTCGCGCCCGTTCCAGAAGGCCAGCGCGAAGCACAGGTACTGGCGGTCGTCGCTGATGCCGGCCAGCCCGTCCTCGTTCCACCGGTAGGCCCGCGACCGCGCGTGATCGTGGGGGAAGAATTCCCACGCGTTGCCGTCGGCGCTGTAGTCCTCGCGCACCGTGCCCCAGGCCCGCTCGCTCAGGTAGGGGCCCCAGTGGCGCCACGGGGACTGGCCCGCGGGATCATTGCTCAGGCGGTCACGCTCGGCACTCATCGCCGCCTAGTCTCGCTGAAAGCGGCTGCGTCGCGACGCGGGCTACAGCCAGACGGTGTGCTGGGTGACGCCCGCCTGGGAGCTCGTGACTTCCTGCTCGTCGGCGGTGGCCAGCGCCAGCAGCGTGGAGTAGCTCACGGAGCGCCCGGCGATCACGCACGTGTGTCCCGAGCGCACCCAGGTGATCAGCCGCGCGGGACCGGACCGCTGGAGGGTGAAGCGCACGCCGTAGCGGGTCACCGTGTCGCCATGCGCGCCCGACAGAGGTGCCCCACCGGCGATCGCATACCCGACCCGGTTGCCGTTGCGGCCCACGTAGTAGACCGTGGTGATCTTGCGACCGTCCACGACGTCGGTGCGCGCGCCGCTGGTCGTCCAGCCGGTGCTCGCCCCCCACGCGGGGAAGGGGATGCCGGCGCCCGTCATCATGAGGTCCTGAGACTGGCTGGGATCGACTGCCGGGGACGGGAGCGTCGCCGAGGCCAGCGCCAGCCGGGCCGTGGCCGGGACGGTCGGCGCCGCCGCGCCTGCGCTCACCAGCACGA
>JBAQGP010000891.1:0-2046 GCA_049287845.1 Solirubrobacteraceae bacterium
GGCCACGAGCGTCTCCTGCCACACGCCCTGCGGCCGCGGGAGGACGTATTCGCCCAGCACGGTCAGCAGCAGCGACCGCGCTGCCGGAGCTCCGACCGACCGCCGTCTCAGCTGCTCGTCGATGACCCCTCCTCGGAGTCGAAGTCCTCGCGCAGGGCGTCGAAGTGGGTGTTGCAGCGGCGACAGCGCAGCTGCCGGGTGATGAGCTGGCCGCCCCAGGCCGACACGACCTCGATCTCAGGGGAGTCGCAGAAGGGGCATGTGAGCGGCGCGGGCGTCATTGGCGGCGGTGCTCGTCCCACTGCGACCAGTCAGCCGGGTCCACAAGCGTGGGCGGCACATCCGCTGGGTCGGCGGGCGTGGCCGGCACATCCGCGGCCCGCAGCCGGTCGAGGAGCCAGTCGCGGACGCGCGCGCGGACCTGGTCGGGCGTGTCGCTCACCATCCTCTCGGCGATCGCTGCGCGGTAGCCCGGGTGGTCGTTCGGCCCGGGCCAGCGGGCGGCCTGCGCCCACATCTCGGAGATGCGTCGCAGCAGCAGCGCCCGGTCGGCCCCGCCGGCTGCGCACATCCGCCTGAGCCAGGCCTCGGCGTGGACGCGGTGCGCGCCCTCCTCCTGGAGGATCTTGCGCGCGCGCTGGGCCAACGGCTCCAGCGCGCTGTCTCGCGCGCTGGCCACCCAGGTGGTGAGGACCCCGTCGACGACGAGGTTGGCGGCGATCACCGAGGCCCAGTCGGGCAGCTCGGCCGCGATCACCGTGAGCGGATGACCGGCGTCCAGCCCCTCGTCGGATCGCTGCACCCCGAGCTTGGCCAGCACGGGATACGTCGCACGGGCGTGGCCCAGCTCGTCCTGGGCCATGGCCGCGGCCGCGACCGCGGACTCGATCGTCGGCGCGCTCACCGCCCATTCGCCGTAGCGGCGACCGAGGGCGCTCTTGTTGTCGGCGAGCGAGCCGATCAGCGACACCATCGTCGCGGTGGCGGCGTCAACCGTTGAATCGGTGCCCTCAACCGTTGAATCGGTGCCCGTGCTCATGCGTGGATCGCCTCCCGGATCTCAGAGCGCGGGACCAGGATCATGTGAACCCACGGCTGCTCGTCGTAGATCGCCCGCGCGCAGATCAGGGCCAGATCCTCGTCTGCCTCCGTGACCGTCCCGACGTGGTGCAACGGCTCCTCGTAGGCCTTGCGGGCGAACACCTCCCACACCGTCTCATCTGCCCGGCTCATCAGACCACGATCCCCAGCCGGCGCATCGTCTGGCGCGCGTCGGCGCGAATCCGATCCTTGGTCCACACCGGGTCCCACACCACCTCGATGTCGACGACGTCGATCTCCGGGTCGGCGAGGAGCGCGTCGCGGATGTCTGACTCGATGAACTCCGTGGCCGGACAGCCCATCGCGGTGTAGGTGATCTGAAGCTCGGCGCGGCGGTCCGCGGAGGCGTAGGCCACCGACACGATCAGGCCCATGCCGAGCACCGACACGGGGATCTCCGGGTCCTCGACGTGGCGCAGCGCCTCCCAGATGCGGGCCTCGACCTGCTGGGCGCCTGAGATCGCCGTGACGGTCACGCCGCCGCCCGCCGCAGAGAGGTCGTCTGATAGCCGCGCTGCAGCGTGGTGACGTAGTCGCGGTTCATCGGCCCTCGCGCCCGCCACCGCACGAGCACGTCGTCCCAGTCGACGGCGCCGTCGCCGAGCAGCCACTCCCGCTTGTCCGAGTCGAACTGAGCCGGGAAGGGGCAGTCGATGACGTAGCGGTCGAGCTCGGCGTCGCGGTGAGCCGGCACCTCGATGCCGATCTCCTCCATGAAGGGGACGACCTCGCTCATCCACCACTGCCGCAGCTGGTCGTTGGACTTGCCCTTGAAGCCATAGTCGAGCTGCTCGGAGTGCTTCTTGCGGTCATCGGGCAACCCGAACCACTCGAGGGTGAGGATGAACATCCAGTCCACGGCCGCTTGGACCTCGGCGCGGCCGTCGGGGTCCTTGCACAGCTTCTTCAGCCACGTCCTGCCGTGGCGCAGGTGGAAGGTCTCCT